>JBBISZ010000137.1:4481-7295 GCA_037441045.1 Deltaproteobacteria bacterium
TTGTCAAGGTATCTGCGCAGATACCTTGACAAATCTACCATTTTTAATCTCAAACCTGACATCGCATCTTAAAGGTTCAGAGCCTCCCCAACCTGCCGGCACAGTAATATACCCATTTGAAGCACCCTGAAAAACAGGCACAACATAAGCCTCTGCTCCTGGAAGATTACCGAACTTACCTCTTTGATTCAGCATCCCGCTGGAGACATGCACGAGCGATGGATCAATCTCAACTGTGATATCGGTCCTGTCTGCTGTAATTCTTACAAAACTGGAATTTCTAATCTTCTCATAAACCTCCACTGTAATATTGTGAATCAGATTATAGTCTACATCCATTGGACCATCTTTCTCAAACATCTCAAGTGTAAATCCCGGCATACTCGCTATTCTACTCCCCTTCTCCGTCTGGGTCTTCCTGTATCGTGTGTGAGTAAGAGAGAATGCCGTTGTTAAGAACAGAATGTCCTTATAACCCGTCTTTTGATATAGTTCTTCTTTTGCATCAACTCCATTCCCTGGCTCATCGGGAATATAAGAGAGAAGCTCCACATCTATTCCCTCTGATTTGTAGACCTCATACATGCCAATCGCAAGTCGCTTTGACTCTCTCATCTTCTCAATCAGACCCGCACCAAATCTATCATTTATTTCCTGATAAACAATTCCAACGATCTCTTTTTCTCTATAACCCATATTTACAGACAAAGCATTTAAGATCGCCTTTTTTACAAACTCATCCATCTCTTACTCCTTAATAAATTTTATGCCTGCCTCAATTAATTGTCTCTCATCAGGTTCTGAAGGAGCGCCTGTCATAAGACATGCACCTGAGGTGGTTTTTGGAAAGGCTATAACATCTCTTATAGAATCAGCCCCGCTCATAAGCATTATCATTCTGTCAAATCCTAATGCTATACCTCCGTGAGGTGGAACCCCGTATTTGAAAGCCTCAATCAAGAATCCGAACTTCGAATTTATCTCCTCATCCTGAAGTCCCAGAACCTTAAAGACTCTTCTCTGCAGTTCGGGCGAATGAATCCTTATTGATCCACCTCCAAGTTCAAAACCGTTGAGCGTAATATCATAGGCATTTGCTCTGACTCTTAATGGCTCAGATTCCAGTAATTCTATATCCTCCTCCTTTGGAGATGTAAATGGGTGATGACAGGCTACAATCTTCTTATCCTCCTCCGAATATTCAAACATTGGAAAATCATATATCCATACAAACTTAAACTGACCCTTTTTCTTAAGCCCCGCCTTCTCTGCAACCGTATTTCTCACATAGGACAGAACATTATTAACGAGTTTAATCTCCCCAAACTGCACAAAGACCAGAGCATCCTTTGAGATATTGCAGAGGTTTATAATCTCCTTTTTTATTTCATCCGGAATCTCCTTTGACCAGGATGCCATAGACCAATCTGTATCAGTATTAACCTTGAATCTGGCAAGTCCCTTTGCACCTATTGATTTTACCTCCTTTTCAAGCCTATCAATATCAGATCTTGAAATATTAAAATTGGAAGGAACGGGCAGAAGTTTAATAACCCCTCCAGATTCCAGAGCCTCATCAAACATCCTGATCTTACCTTTTATCTTTTTAATCACATCAGAGACATCATACATCCTGAGATCAAAACGGAGATCAGGTTTGTCAGAACCATAACTATTTACTGCCTCGCTATAAGACATCTTTACAAACCCATCAATCTCATAGTTGAGTGTACTCTTAAAAACATGCCTCAAAAGCCTTTCTGTAATCTCAATTATATCCTCCTGCGCAACGAAGCTCATCTCAATATCCACCTGAGAAAATTCGGGCTGTCTATCCAGTCTTAGATCCTCATCTCTAAAGCATCTCACTATCTGAAAATATCTATCCATATTTGCAACCATCAGAAGCTGCTTAAAAAGCTGCGGAGACTGGGGGAGTGCATAAACCTTACCAGTATTCAGCCTTGATGGCACGAGAAAATCCCTCGCCCCCTCGGGAGTGCTTCTGGTGAGAAATGGTGTCTCTACCTCTACAAAATTATTCTGAGAAAGAAAGTTTCTTATCTCAAATGCTGCGCGATGTCTCAAAATCAATTTATCTTTTATAAAAGACCTTCTGATGTCCAGATATCGATATTTCAGTCTCAACTCCTCCGATGCCTTTACATCCTCCTCAATTACAAATGGTGTGGGCTCAGATACTGAATGGATCTCTATATCCTCTGCAATCACCTCTATCTCACCTGTAGGTATCTTCTGATTTACAGTCCCATCTCTTCTTCTCACCCTTCCTTTAATGGATACAACTGATTCATTTCTGAGTATCGAAACCTTTTTTATCAACTCCTCTCTATCTATCACAATCTGTGTAATGCCGTATCTGTCTCTCAGATTAATAAAGACGATCTTCCCCATATCACGCAATGAATCAACCCAGCCCGAAAGCACTACCTCCTTATTCTCATCTGCAATTCTCAACTCACCACAGTTATGAGTCCTCCTGAATTTCATATCTCCTCCTTAAGTTCTTCTAAAATTTTTTGCAAAATAAACTTTATGCTTGATTCTCGTATGTTGCTTCTGTCTCCAGAAAAGCAGATCCTGAAGACTTTTATTTTCTCTCCAATCAAAAGACCAAAATATACAGTCCCTACAGGCTTTCCCTTTGTACCTCCCGAAGGTCCTGCTATTCCTGATATTGATACACAGATATCAGCCCCTGAGATTCTTTTAAGATTCCTGGCCATCTCCTTTACAGTCTCTCTGGATACCGCACCATATCTCCTGAGTGTCTCTTTTCTTACTCCCAGAATC
>JBBISZ010000138.1:0-7293 GCA_037441045.1 Deltaproteobacteria bacterium
CCTATAAGCTCTGGCGGTTCTATAGCGATTATGTCTGGTTTGAGGGATGCTGCTGCTACACTAATGTTTGGGTTGTTTGCGCAAACAACTGAAACTAAACCCTTTTCGCGTGTTATCCCTATTATTTCATCAATTACAATTTTAGAGGCATCTAAATTTTTAAAGTAAATTCCTGCAAATCTACATGACCATAATCCAATAAAAAATATAACAATCAAAGTGAGCAGGTAAACATAAATGTGCATTATAGATATGCCCAAAAAAAATAAGATAGCGAGTAATGAGCCTGCTGTGCCGGGTGCCACAGGTGAATAACCAGAGCCAAAGCCTGTAGCAAATATCAATGCAATTCTTTCGTCAAATTTCATTTTTTTTCTGTATCTGTTCAATTAAATAAATCATAGCAGGCAGGACTATAAGCGCATTGAAAATGCAGGTAAATTCCCCTATCAGAGCGATCTTCCCAAATCCACGCAGGGCTAATGAGTCTCCTGTTAGAAGAACGCCATATCCTATCTGAGTTGTTAGTGAACACAATAATACTGCTGGACCAATTCTTGAAATTACCTTTTCAAGAGATGCTTTACCTTCCTGTTTATACCTCTGAACAATATTAAACGCATAATCTACACTGACACCAAAAGTCATTGGAAGTACGACAAAATTAAAGAAATTGAGTTTCAGGTCAAATATGGATATAAATCCAAGCATCCAGATAACTCCAAATAGTAGTGCCGTTGACACCAATAAAATATGTTTTAATGATCTCAAAAGCAAAATTACCAGAATAAGTACTCCACATAAGGATGCCAGTGTTGTCACAGGACCGTCTTTTTCTATCAGTCTCAAAAGGTCAGCAAACACAATGGCATCTCCGCTGCTAGTAACCACCTTTCCATTTTCGAGTTTGACCTCTCTTATCATATCAGTAAATCTAAAGAGATTTTCGGCATTCCAGAGATTTTTACCTTTTGCAGGTGTCACATAAACAAACTTTCCTATCTCTCCCTGCTTATCTGTATACTGTCTTTTTATAGGCTCAGGTAGATCATTGATTTCTACTTTTTTTGGATTGAGATATTTTTTGAAATCCAGAACCTTTTTCTTTTCATCCTCATTTAATAGGTTGATTGTATCATCCTTTAATAGTTTGCGCATATCCTTAATAATCTCAAGTTTTTCATCCTGATCCTCAGGAATATACGAAAGGATAGACTTGCAATCATTTATACCTGCTTGATCTTTGAGTTCTTCCTTTTTTTTAAGGAGCACATTGCATATCATCCTTCCCTCTTCTATAGATTCCGATAGGATTATTGATGGAGTTAGCGATGTCCCCATAATCTTACTGACCCTGTGATCCAGAACGGCGGTTCCTGATTCCATGGAGGATTTTGTGCGCAAATTCTGCATGTTATATTCAAGGGCATTGGGAATAAATCTTATCAGAAAGAATATGGACAGGGCAGTAAAAACTATATTTATCAGCAAAAACGGAATCTTTATTCTGCCAATAAAAGGATAGATGCCGGATTTCCTTTCTCTTAAGAAGACCTCTCCAGCCTTATCCGACGGAAATCTTTTTTCAATAATGACCAGCATAGCCGGTAATAGTGAATATGCCAGAAGCCACGCCAGAAAGATCCCTATAAGTCCGATGAATCCAAACTGTACAAAGGACTTGACTTCTGCAATCAAGAATATACCGAATGCTATAGCAGTAGTTCCTGATGCACCAATGGTTCCAATCATTGTCCCTATAATGGTATTTTGTAATGCCTCTTTTACACCGTTGTTGAGTCTACGCTCTTCATAAAATCGCGCCAGCATTATAATGCCGTAATTTATTCCTGTGCCAGCAATTATAGCCCCCATAAAAGCAGTAACTGTATTCACGTATCCTATTGTCAGATATGTGATGGCAAATATAATAAAGACAGCCACTGTTATATTTATTCCAAGCAGAAGTACTGTAATAATGTTTCTAAAAAAGATAAAGATTATCAAACCTATGAGCAGCAGACAAAGAAATGCAGTGCCGAATATGTCTTTTTTTAGTGTCTCATACTCCTCAAGACTAATCTTATAAGAGCCTGTAAACGCAAATTTAAGATCCTGATGATATTTTGCGGGTGAAAGTGAATTGATGTCCTTCTCAAGCCTTGACAGGAGACTCTTTGATTCTGTCATGTCCATTGATTTTCCGAAAGGCTTTGCAATAATTGCCAGCAGTCTTCCATCTTCTCCTGTATAGTAGCCGTCAATGTACTTTGTATAGGATTCTGTCTTTTTTTTGTATTTCTCCTCGATATCGTCAAATTTTATCTCAGCATCTTTATCAATATTCCCCGATATGTCTACAAATAGTGGATTTTTCTTCATTTTTAATGCATTTATCTTCTTCTGGAGTCTGTCAGAGATATCCTCCAGTTCTTCAAGACTCATATATAGTGCTGCATTCTTCTCATAAAAATCTTTTATTTCATCAATCTTATAATCCACATACCTGAAATTTTCTTTATATTTTTCCTTCAGTAGTTTTACCACGTCATCTGCAAATCTCTGAGATGCCTTTACATCGGGCGATTCAATGGCAATAAACAGGTTGCCTGTTCCTCCAACTCTCTCTATAATCTTCTTAAGATCTGATACTGATCTGAAATGTTCTGGCAGAAGGTCCACAAAATCACTAACTATACGCAACTTAAAAGTATAATAAACAGAAATTACAAATATTATCAGGAAAGCAAGAATTGCTTTTGGAGCGTTTGAGTATAAAAAATCGCTATACTGCCTTAAATTTCTATTTAGTCGTTCAGAGATATTCATACTTATTCTCCTGTAGCATTATTTCATTGAGCGCAATTTTTCGTCTACAATCTTATAAATATCCGATGTGGGAAGTGTTATAGATTTGATAAATTTCAGTTTTTTTATTATTTCCTCGTTGCTGCTCTTTTGAAGGATAAGATTTTCATACTCTTCCTGGGCTATTTTTTCGAGTTTTGAAAATGCCTTAAGCACATCTGGATTTTTAGGACCTATACGATATGCGGAGAGAAAATTTATAAAAGCCTCTTCAAATAGACTCTTTTCAAAATTCTGATACCCCAGTTTCAGGTAGACTTCTATGAGTTGTTTCTCAATATCATCTCTGTACGCTGATGGAGGATCAGATGGTACAATCTTTGTATCATTTTCCAGCACTTCTTTAAATGCGGAATCAGCCGCCTTAATATCGCCCTGCAGCATGGCACTCTGACCCTCTCTGTATTTTCCTTTTATTTTAAATATCCTGAGTTGTATCTCCTCTATTTTGTCCTTCTGCTTTTGATACTCCTTCTTCTTTAAGAGTTTGGAGAGATCCAGAAGGGCATTGTCAGGTTTACCAATATAATATAATACAACAGCCCGGGTAATACCTTCGTCATTGTACATCGGATATACTATTGAATAGGGATCTTTTTTAATAATCCCCTGTGTTCCTGAAGAGCCTTTGTCCATATATTGTGAAAGGTCAATCGGATTAAACTTTATCTTCTTTTGCTTCATTATCCTCTCGAGTTCTCTCATCTCGCTTATAAGTTCAGATGAAGCCGCATTGATTCTTGCAAGCCTGGGTATGGTATTATAAGCCTCTTTGAACTTCTTCTGTCTTTTAAGTTTTAGCATATCACTAAAAATCTGATTGAATAATTTGTCATTTATGTCTTTTAGCCTCTGAGAGGCATTATCATAATAAGTAGAGTCAGATGGGATCTTGCTTAGAATTTCTCTCGCCTCTTCCAATCTGCCAATAGAATATTTCATATCTCCCGATTCGAGCATATCTTTATACTGATTTTCTTTTTCTATTTTTGCCTTGAGCTTTAATCCTTCATCATTTATTGGATCAATATCCAGAAGTTCAGAGAGAACCTTCTTGGCAGATTTAAGATCTCCCTTATCCATCTGCTGCCTGACCCTGGATATAAGTTCTGAAATCTTTTCATCGCTACTAACTGTCTTCGTCTGTTTTGTTGTATCTTCATTTATCTTTCGCTTCTGATTTATACTCTTCTTGATTGAGCCAGCCACCACCAGTAAAAACAGGAAAGCGAATATAACAATCAGGGAAATTATCATGTTTCTTGAGAACTTAAGTCCACCTATCTTCTTTGCATCTTTTACCTTTGTCTTTGGAGCCATTGTGTCCACGAATTCAAACTCCACATCACCAAAACTTACTATATTGCCGTTTTGCAAGATTGCATCCTTGATTCTTTTTCCATCTACAAATGTCCCATTGGAAGATTCGAGGTCCGAGAGTTTGACAATCCCCTGACTGGTATCAACCTTTAAGACTGAATGTCTTCTTGAGACTGAATTGTGTGTAATTACAATGTGATTTTCATCTACACGACCGACAAATATCTCATCCTCTTCAAGCGGAATTATCTCTCCTTTAAATGGGGGCATTCTACCTTTGAGGTAAAAACGTGCAGGTTTCTCTTCTGTCTCCTCATCGTCTGAATAAATCACATTTAATGTAAACTCTCCTATATTGATTGGAACTCCCGGCTTTACAAGTGCAGCCTCATTGATCTTCTTTCCCTGAACAAAAATTCCGTTTGAAGAGCCCAGATCCTCAATAAAGACCTGAGAATCCCACATATAAATTCGGGCATGTCGCCTTGAAACTGCAGGAGATGCCAGAACCACATCATTATCGGAGTCCCTACCTACAAGTAGCTCTCCTTTTGAAAGTGAAAACTTCTTATGGCTTCCATCAGGATAAGTAACCAGTAATTCTTCCATAAAAATCCCTTATAAAACTATTTGAAGATAGAGAGGTCAAGTTCTATCCCTCTCTGTCTGAGTTCATCATAGAATTTAGGAATAAATCCAGTAGGCACAAACTCCCCGAGTACCTTTCCATTTTCATCATAACCCTGCTGTTTGAAGAGAAAGATATCCTGCATTGTTATTATATCTCCTTCCATACCAGTTATCTCGGATATATGAGTAACCTTCCTTGAACCATCAGAAAATCGGGATTGATGCAGGATAATATTTATCGCTGATGAGACCTGCTCTCTTATAGCCCTTACTGGCAGATCAATGCCTGCCATCAGCACCATGGTCTCAAGCCTGGCAAGTGCATCTCTGGGGGAGTTGGCATGTACAGTTGTAAGTGAGCCGTCATGTCCTGTGTTCATAGCCTGTAACATATCAAGTGCCTCTCCACCTCTACACTCACCGACGAATATTCTTTCAGGCCTCATTCTCAGACAGTTTCTCACGAGCTCCCTGAGTGTGATCTGTCCCTTTCCTTCAATGTTTGGAGGGCGGGATTCCAGTTGGACCCAGTGCTGCTGTTTGAGTTGTAATTCTGCAGCATCTTCAACTGTAATAATTCGCTCATTGTCTGAAATGAATTCACTCAACGCATTCAGGGTTGTAGTCTTTCCAGAGCCTGTTCCTCCAGAGATAAGGATATTTTTTCTGTAAAAAACACAGGTCTGCAAAAACTCAACCATCTCACGGCTGATTGTGTTGGAATTTATGAGGTCCTCCATTGTCAATTTGTCTTTTCTAAACTTTCTGATTGTGATGGTTGGACCTTTAATTGAAAGTGGTGGGATGATAGCATTGACTCTGGAGCCATCCTTCAATCTGGCATCTACCAGAGGGCTCGACTCATCTATTCTCCTGCCAAGCGGTGCTATAATCCTCTCAATAGCGCCCATTACTGCATGATCAGAGGAAAAAGTTTTGTCTGTTAGATATAACTTTCCCTCACGCTCAATATAAATCTGTCTTGCGCCGTTTACCATTATCTCTGTAATTGATTTATCTGCAATAAACTCCTCCAGCGGGCCCAGCCCTAAAGCCTCATCCACGATATCTGAAATTATTTGCCTTTTATCTGCGCCTGATGGGAATTGCCCTGCCTCTTCCATACTATCTACAATCTCTGTGATCTTCTGCCTCGTCCTTTCATAGAGTTCTGTATCTCCCAGTTTGTTTATATCCAGTCTTTTGAGATCCATAGCCTCTATCAATCTTTTATGTACCTCTCTCTTAAAGGCAGAGATTAACTCATCATTTTCTATTCTCTTTGGCTGTCTTTGAGACGATGCGCCTGCTGTATTAGAAGTCTTAGGAGTAGATGGTCTTGGTGGAGGTGGAGGAGTCGCCCGTTTTAGTTCGGTTGTAATGGGTTTTGGGGCAGAAGAAATGAGGGACAATTCAAACTCTCCAATACCGATTATATCATTGGGCTTTACTACAACAGGACCGTTTATCTGTTTCCCATTTACAAATGTTCCATTTGTGCTTCCAAGATCCATAAGTACATATCTTCCGTCTTTGATTAAAAATCTGGCATGTCTCTTACTCACGCTCGGGACTGGAAGAACAAGGTCATTCTCCTGAGCCCTGCCAACAAAGATGGTATTTTTATTAAATTCCTCTATTCTCTCCTTTCCCTGTCCCACTATTTTGATTCTAAACATAGCAACCTCACTGGATCAATCAAATATATTGAACTTTACCTCGCCCTTTGCCTTCTTATATCTTGCCTTGATATCGTCAATAAGTTCCTTTACTCTCGGGGTGTTGGGAGAGACAATTCTGGGTGTTACAAATATAGCAAGGTCTGTCTTTCTCTCCTGAAAATTGCGTGACTTAAACAATTCTCCTATTATGGGTATGTGTCCCAGTAGCGGAAGTTTACTTACATCTTTGGCTTCGTCATTGTGGAACAATCCTGAGAGTATTATGGTTTCACCGTGCTTTACTGTTACCTTTGTAGAGACCTTTCTCATCTTGAATCCAGGGATAGAAATTCCTGAATTTGGTAGAGTGATTGATATAGATCTATCGACATCGCTTACTTCAGCATCTATGCTGGTCTGTATGTTTCCGAGGGAGTCTGCATTGGGCGTTATCTCCAGCTTTACGCCAAAGTCTTTATATTCAACTGATGCGGAATCTCTGGTTATTAGAGGAATCGGTACCTGTCCACCGGAGAGGAAGGATGCCTTTTCTCCACTTGCTGATATC
Source organism: Deltaproteobacteria bacterium (assembly GCA_037441045.1). Lineage (GTDB taxonomy): Bacteria > Myxococcota > SpSt-1050 > SpSt-1050 > SpSt-1050 > SpSt-1050. Next base: position 7,048 of record JBBISZ010000138.1, read on the forward strand.
AGTTTGGGCTGGGCAAGCACCCTTGAATATCCATCATTAAATTGAAAGCCAAAAGCAAACTCGGCACCTGCTGAGGCTACACCATTGGTATTTATCTGCCTTGTAGATTCTCCAGAGCCTTTTATAACATTTACATCCTGATACTGAATGGAGCCCTGAAGCTGTCCTGTGATATCTGTAGGATATTTTATGCCAATCTTATCAAACGACCCTCTCTTGATCTCTACAAATTGCACCTCAAGGAGA
>JBBISZ010000139.1:0-7265 GCA_037441045.1 Deltaproteobacteria bacterium
GGGCGTCTGATTGTAAGTACCCTTAAAAGTAATCCTCTTCTGATCAGAACCATCGGCATTCATAATATAAATGTGAGGGTTACCAGATCTATTAGAGACAAAAGTAATTTTTTTGCCGTCGGGTGACCAGCTCGGAGAGGAATCAATTCCCCAATCCTTTGTTAATCTGCTATACTTCCCATTTGCAGTATCCAGCACATAAATCTCAGAATTATCATCCTTTGATAGAGTCAATGCAATCTTTCTGCCATCATGTGAATACTGACCACCAAAATTGAGACCAGAGGAATTGGAAATTACCTTTGAAATCTTTGAAGACAGATTAAATTCATACAGATCAGGATTGTGATTAATAAAAGAAGTATACAGGATTGAAGTACCCTGAGGATGCCATGAAGGTAGAATATTTATCGAACCGTTTGAGATAAGTTTCTGCTCATTGCTGCCATCAATATCAATAATGTTTATGCTGTGCTCTCCCATATATTTTCTTACAAACACAATCTTTGTAAGGAATATCCCTCTCTCACCGGTATAGAATTTATAGACCTCATTTGCAAAGCTATGAGCAACAGGCTTTCCTTTGTTTCCTTCTACAGAATAAGATTTGTTGAGAACCATCTTCTGAGTTCCCACCTCAAACAGCCTCATCTCCAGTCTCTTCTTCCCTCCCTCTGTAGAAATAAAACCCTTAATTAGTCCATCAGCACCTATATCTGCCCAATTCTGAAACTGAATAGTCTTATCACTGAAGCCCTCTTTCACTGTATCTGCCGTAAATGACTTGGGAGAAAGGATTTTGAAGATTCCTGCAAGTTGAAGATCAAATTCCAGTGTCTCATTGAACTCTTTAATAAACTCGCTGCTCCCCTCACCCCCTGCCCCATCAACCACATAAACAAACGCTACAGGATAGGGCTTTAGGTCAGGATTATTTATATCCAGATACTGTCTTGCACCTATTAGAATAAATGTAATAAAAAATAATATAATTACTCGTCTCATAGAGATTTGTTATTTACATTCAAAACTTATGAAAGTCAACATAAACAGATACAAAACATAGTTCTGCTTTTTAAATCAACCACAGTCAATATTTAATGCAAACTAATAAGTTTTTTCATCTTTTATTTTGAGAGCATCTGTCCAGAATAAATTTTTCGAATAAAACTTCTGCATCTATCTTCAACTGCTCACTAAATGTTAGATACCTTTATTATTGGTGGTGAATTAAAATTATATAAGGTGATTTATAGGTGTAAATAAACACTAACAATACCTCTAACTATATACCTTATTTAGACGAAGACTCAATGATTAAGTTTAAACATTATATTGGACAGCATTTTGAAGGATAGACAAGATATGGCGTGGGTAACAAGATATTAGAAATTCAAATTAATCATACCTAACACATCGTTTTACCAGGGATAAATTTTATGATCTCAGAATATTTTGACAGCATTGATTCTGAGAAAAGGCCAACATAAATTAAACAATTAGACTGAAAATAAGATAGAATTATATAATTAAAAGATGTGTAATTCTTTTTTGAATCTTAGAATTTTTTAATTCCTAAGCAAGTATTAACAACACCAACACCACAATAATGGAATTATCGAATCTCTACTCCTTAGCAGGAATGACAATGATAAACTCCGTCCCCTTCCCAACCTCAGAAAAAACCCTTATATCACCATTATGCTCTTTTATAATACCATAAGAAATAGAAAGGCCCAGACCTGTCCCTCCAGTATCTACCTTTGTTGTAAAAAATGGCTCAAATATCTTACCAAGATTTTCTTTTGAAATACCTTCTCCATTGTCCTTTACTGAAATAAGCACATTTCCACCCTCTCTTATTTCTTCAACCGAGATCTCTCCGTCTTCTATTTTCTTCCTCTCAATAGACTGCATGGCATTTAATAATATATTGAGGAGAACCTGTTGAAGTTGATTTGCGTTCCCATAAACAATTATAGGTTCTTTTTCTACAGAATAATTGAGTTTTATCTTTTTCATCATAAGTTGATGACTGATAAGTTTGATTGTACCACTTACAACCTCACAGATATTAATATCGCTCTTCTGGTGTCTATCCATTCTGGCAAACTTTAGAAGGTCATCCAGAATCTGCTTGCATCTCATAGTCTCATTCTCTGCAATCCTCATATATTCGTTGATCTTATCATCCTTCTCTAACCTTCTTGCAAGCTGTATATACCCCATGACCGATGTAAGAGGGTTCTTTACCTCATGTGCAATCCCTGCAGAGAGTTGCCCAAACGCTGAGAGCTTCTCTGCCTGTATCAATCTCATTTGAGACTCTTTTAAATTCTCCTCTCTGATCTTCAAATCATCTATCATTCTATTAAAAGCCTTTACAGCATCGCCTATCTCGTCTGATGATACATTAAAATCTATCTTTTCAAAAGAGCCATGAACAATTCTCTGTGCCTTCTCCTGCAATAACTTCATCGGTCTTGTTATTCTACCTGCGATAAAAAATCCTATCAGTAAAAATAGAGAAAGCACGACTAGCCCTGCCAGAAAAATTCTGTATCGCAGGGAGACAATGGCTTTTTCAAAAATCTCCCGTCTTATCATAAACAGGGTTGTAATATTCTCACTCTCGTCCTTAGAATAACCAATTACATAATCTTCATTTTGAAAAACGCCCGATCTGGACTTTGAGAAATATGATTTTACCTCCTCCAGTATACTGGAGGCCTTCTCTCTGAACTGCTCTTTGACAATTAGAGAATCTTGTATCGCAATAGCGAATATCCTGCCATCATCTATATTTGAATCTATCCGAAAAATCTTTTCTGTGTCTATTGCGGAGATCAGACTACACTGATCCTTCTCAAATCTCATTAAAATATACCTGTTTTTTAACACAATCTTATCATCTAAAATATCCTCTCCCATTTTATTATAAGTGATCAGCACCCTGCCTTTCCGAAAGTTTAAATATGAAATATTATATTCATAAACGATTTGACTGATAAAATCTTTGATCTGCTTTATATAGTCTTCACTATCTGAATTAATAAGACATAATATATTTGATAGTTGCCTCACACCTCTTACAGTGGATGAGATCCTCAAATTTTCATTTTCAGAAATATTCTCCATATATTCATTTATAAAATTTCTCCTGTCATCCTCTACTACTCCAATTGCATATATATAGACCAAAAACATTGTGATGCTTATTAATGCTGTCAAAAACAAAAATATCTTAAGTCTGAAATTCACTCTTTTTCTTTCTCTTGATTTATTGTTGTCTCAATGGCTCTTATTTCATGGTTTATATCTTTGAGATTATCCTCTATCTCACTGAGTTCGTTCAGGTATCCAGCTATCAAAGAAGGGCTTTCAATCTTCATAATCTCAATAAGTAGAGATTCCTGCAATACCTTCAACTCAATAAGAAGTGAGTTTAATTCATCAAGCTTACGATACAATTCCGCATAATTCTTTATACGGGTTGTGTCTATACTCTTCTTTGCATTTTTTATATCATCAATACTTTTTGAGATCACAGTTTGAATATGCATCAGTCTCTGCTTTGCGAAATCACTATCAGATTTTTTTGTTTTCATTTCTTCCGGTACCTTCTCCTCATTCTTTTGAAAATAATCAACAATTTTTTTGCCCGTTCTCCTGTCTTTTGAGATATTAACAGCCTTCATAGAATCCATTTTCATTTTGATAAAAAAACTGCATCTGTCAGATATACCATTTTCTCTGCTATATAATTCCCATTGGTATTTACCATCGTCAAGTTCAACTCTCCTACTTCTCTCACCATAAAGTCTGTACTCATTTACATTTTCATCAGAATCATATATTCTCAAAACACCAGTAATATCACTATCCCATCTTATGACAGGATTTCTTATCGTCACCACCTCATCATTACAGGGATATATAAGCCCTACCTTTATCGGCTTGTTTCCAACATCCGCCAGATCGGGTACTCTAACCGTCTTCTTGATAAGTCTTGAAACATCCTCAATCTGTCTTTTCCCATCCTTTATTCTAACAACAGAAATAGAAGGCATAGTCGACTCAGTCTGTTCAACTGTTATATCTCCATTCAGGAGCACAAGTTCTACTTCAACTTTCTCAGGTAAATTGGAGCCTCTCTCTTCAATCTTAACGAGTGTGTTCTCTTCAACATTAATGATTTCATCTTTTATCTTCAAAATAGCAAGAGAACCCGATCCTGTCCTTATATAGTCTCCCCTGAAAAGATGGCCTTTCTCCCTTGCATCCTCCCATACAAGCGACTTAAAATTTTTATAATAAACAGAATTTTTTACACCAGCAATATATCCAAGTCGGGTTACCTCTTTATTCTCTCTCCTGCAACCAGATATGAGGAGAAGAAGCATAAATGGGATCAATAAGTTTTTAAACCAGATCTTTTCCAAGATAGACTTTATTTTTACCATGATTTTTAGCAAAATACATAGCCGAATCTGCAACAGAAAACAATTGCCTGAAATCACTACCATCATCAGGAAAGCAGGCAATACCAACAGATGCAGTCGTATTTATCATATTTCCCTCAAACTCAATCTTCATCCTCTCTATGCTATCTCTTATCCTCTCTCCAACCCCTTTTGCACTATTTAGGTCCAGCTCATCTACAAAAATAAGGAATTCATCTCCTCCAAATCTCGCTACAGTATCACTCCTTCTCATCATACTCTTTAAGAGGTCTGCAACAGATTTTATAAGCAATGACCCGGCAAGGTGCCCATATCTATCATTGGTAACTTTGAGGCTATCCAGATCCAGCAGTATGATTGCAAATGTACGGTTGTATCTCTTTGCTCTGAGTATCTCCCTTTCTATAAACTCATTCATAAAACGCATATTATATAAACCCGTTAGATCATCAGATATAGATAAGGAGTGCAGTTTTTCATTTAGTTCCTCAAGTTCAAAATTCTTCTGAGTCAACTGTGTGAGCAGCTGCTCATTCTGTATTTTCAGGTTTATAGAATCAATTGCCCTTACAATAGATTTTTCAAGGAGTCCGAGATCTGAAAATGGTTTCAAAAGGAAATCGTATGCACCATACTTTATTGCCAGAACAGCATCCTCAAGGGAGGCATTCCCGCTGATCATCAGAACCTCAAATCTTCCGCCTCTACTCCTGAACTCTTTTAAGAGGTCTATCCCGTTCATATCTGGAAGATGAATATCCAGTAAAATTATATCAGGGTGTAACTCTTCAAATAGCCTCAACCCCTCAGATGCTCTTTCAGATACACTTATATTTATAGATGAATCTATAGTGCTGATAAAGTCACTTAAAAATCTTCCTACATTCTTCTCATCATCAATTATTAAGATAGTCATATAAAAGGATAAATCTACTCCAGAATATTACAACCACAGCCAGATACTATCTGCGATTTACCATCTATAACTGTCGATACATTTGCTGGAGCAGAATTGACACTGCTGATTAGCATCTTCATCAAGTTTGTATTAGAGGCTTCATCTGTTGCTCTCAAAACAATCTCTTTTACACCATCAGGAATATGTATTGAATCACCATTTAAAACACTGTATGAAGTGCCATCAAAGCTATACTCAACCATGATCTTATCTCTTGGAGACAGTCCATCTTTTATATCCAGAATCAATCTATTGTCCCTTTTCAATAGATTTATCTCAGGAGGTACAAAATCTGCTATTACAATTAAAGGTTTTTCAATACTCTTTACTATATCTGCACCTTTCTTCCTGTACCTGATGTCAACAGGGTATCTAGCCTCAAATTTTGTCTCATCTGCCTTCAATACAATCTCGTTGCCCGATTCAAAAAGACTCCAGAGACCTCCATTGATTCTGAATGAATACTCATATTCAGGATTTTTATTATCAAAGATGATGTATCCAGGTTTTACTTCCTTTATTGAGATCTCAGGCCTTATAATCGGTGCAGGAGATTTAATGGGGGCAAGATCCAGATCCGCATAGATATTTAAGAATTTATAATAGCAGGCAGGGGCAGACTCATTAAAGTCATTGCAGCCCGGATCATTGATAGAATCATACGGGACATCTCCTGAAATACTCCTTATCTTCAAAACAAATCCCTGAAGATCTGGAATCTCAAATCCCGAGAGTCCTGCTCCACCGAGAAGAGGACCTACAAGTGTTCCTATCAATGAGCTCAGCTGCTTTGCAATATCTTCAGGTCTTTCTGCCAGAAGTTCCGAATTTGAGACAACAATATTCTTTATTGCATTGGTAAGATCGCCAAGCACAGGGACAATCTCTACCACCTTGATTGTCTTATTGGGATCCTTGGGATCCTGCTTCTCAACCTCTGCAACATCAAGGGCGATCGGCAATTCAAGATCCGCAGTTAGAGTAAATATCCTTGTATATCTATCATAAACTACTGCATAGAAATCAATTGAGAGCTGTGGAATGGTCAATAGAATGAGTGGTCTAAAAATTTCCTTCTTATCTCCATTTAGTTTTAAGAGCCCTCTGCCTATCTTTACTTCAGGAGCCCTTGTTGGTCTCAAAGAGATTAAAACTGATGTGTTCTTCCCATCAGTTAGATCCTTAAGTGAAGGCAGTAGCATTGAGAGGACACCGCTGGTCAACTGCGGGACAGTTGCAGAATCTATATTGAGGCACAATAGACCTGAATTGAATGCGTCCCAGAAGAACTTCCTTAAGAAGTATTCATTAATCCCGATACCTGCCATAAATGGGATTGTTGGACAGACGCCATTTGCCTCATCTTTAATACAGATCGCATATTTCTCGGAACATGTCGAATCTGATGGACATACTGGTGCAGACGGATCACAACTCTGACAGATCGCAGCATTATTGGAAAGCATAAGCAAAGGCACAGACCCTCCCTCAAGTTTTGGAGGCTCTGTCTCAGGCACACACATATTTCTCTCAGTATCTGTCCCACCTATCACCTGAATATCCAGTCCGTTATCTCTAATCTTGGATGGATATGGAGGAAAATCGCCCGCTACAGCATACAGATCTATATTTGCCTTGAGCCCTGGAGCAAAATCCTTGAGTGCATCCGACAGGTCAAGTCTACCAATGGCTCCCAGCGGTTTTGCAACACATTTATTTGTTGATGCTGCTACACAGTATTTACCACCGTTGTAATCGTTGCAGGTTGAGCCCTGAGGACATGGGGGATCATTCTGACCACCACACGCCTCACAGGTATTCTCTGCTATCATAGGAGGTATCTG
>JBBISZ010000140.1:0-249 GCA_037441045.1 Deltaproteobacteria bacterium
ATTACCATTATAAACATTAAGCCGGAGAAGATCAGAGATGTTATTGGTAGCGGTGGAAAAGTCATTAGAGAGATAATCGCAAAGAGCGGTGTGATTGCAATAGACATAGATGACAATGGTCTGGTAAAAATAGCATCAAATAATCAGGAGGCTGCCAGTAAGGCAGTCGCAATGATTGAGAACCTTACCCAGGAAGTCGAGGTGGGTAAGGTATATATGGGGAGGGTGAGTAAGGTTGTAGATTTTGGG
>JBBISZ010000140.1:259-6967 GCA_037441045.1 Deltaproteobacteria bacterium
TTGTTACATTGTTTCCGGGTACTGACGGACTTGTTCATATCTCCGAACTGGCTGATACAAGGGTGAATAAAGTGACTGATATTGTAAGGGAAGGTGAGGAGATCCTGGTAAAGGTGATAGGTATTGATAGACAGGGAAAGATAAAATTATCTCGCAAAGATGCATTAAATAGTCATAAGAAGAGATGAGATTTTCTGTAATTCTGTTATTATTCGGCTTACTTCCATATAATTTAAATGCAATAGATTGTTCTCTCCCTGATTGCACAAAAACTCAGTTGAAAAATGGCATAATATGGTACCATAAAACATATTCCAATCTTCTGGGTGGTCCTCAAAATGTAAATATCGTAGATATAGATTTTATGGATCCACATATCTACATAAAGCCTGTATATAAGCAGTCCTCCTCCTGTGAAAGAACAAGTTCAATGGGGATGAGAACATCTGCAATTGCTGGAATTAACGGAGGCTTTTTTGATGGTAGTAACGGGTGTATTCCTACAGGATTGTTAAAAATAGACAATAAAGTTATTTCTTATGCGGTTTCTTATAGACCTGCCCGATCTGCTCTCGGGATAAAGGAGGATGAGACAATAATTTTTAGAAAAACTGATTCATCTGATTCTTTTCCTGAGGCAATACATGCCCTTGGAGGTATGCCTAATCTTGTAAAGGATGGTAATCTGTATGTGACTACCTCCTCTGAACAGGCTGATAGTATTGCTGGTGTAAATCCGAGGACTGCTATATGCAGGACATCAAACAATCACTTCCTTATGATTACTGTAGATGGCAGGGCGAGTGGAAGAACTGGAATGACACTGGATGATCTTGCTCAATACCTCCTCTGGCTCGGATGTTCAGATGGGATAAATCTGGACGGTGGTGGTTCTACCACTATGTGGGTAAATACTGATGGGGTTGTAAATTATCCTTCTGATGGATCTGAGAGATATGTTTCAAATGGATTATTTGTATATTATATAGAGAATTTGCCACCTGTAATTGAACATGAGCCTGTTAGCAGCAGTGATAGGAAGGATATAATCATAAGTGCCAGAGTAACAGATGATTATGGGCTCAAGGCCATAAATTTGAAATTTAAAAATAAGACTGAAAAGGATTTTATATCAAGGCAAATGATCAGTAAGGGAGACGATCTATATGAGGCAACCATTTCTAAGGATGAAATAGTTGATAATATTATTCAATACTATATAGCTGCATGGGATGGAACTCTCAGGACTACTTTGCCGGTAGATGCTGAATCAAATGGCAATTATTATCAGATACTTATTCTGGACTCAACTGATGCAGGAGTGGATGTGGAGGATGCTATTTTTGATATTTCATTTGACGATTCATCAGACAGCGATGCTTATTTAATGGATATAAAAGCAGAAGACAGCATGATAGATGGAGATTTAATTGATGTTTATGGTTCTTATGATATCTCTGACATCTCTGAAATCCTGGATGATAGTGAAAATAATGATATAGTGCTGACTGATAATATTAATTTTGATTCACTTGATGATAATATTGTTCTGGATGTAAATTCTGATATTATTATAGAGGACAGTAATTATCCTGTCGATTCATTCAGTTACGATAGCAAAATAAATAATGACTCTGCAAATGATGTCCTCGTTGAAAATGCTTCGGGGTGTTCCTGTGACTATATTGAATAGAGAGGAGATTTTATGTTTTACAAAATTACAGAAGGTTTCTTTAATTCGTTTGATAATACAAAAATCTATTTTAATTTTGCAGGCAAAGGGACTACCATAATCTGCTGTGATGGTATAGCCTGCGATATGTATGCATGGAAGTATATTTTTGAAAGATTTGTAAAGGATTATAAAGTGGTAAGGTGGAATTATCGTGGGCATGGTCGTTCGGAAAAACCAGTTGATTTCAATAATCTCAAAATAGAGGATCTGGTTGAAGATCTAAATTTGCTTATGGAACATCTGAAGATAAAAAATGCAATCCTGCTTGGACATTCTATGGGTACTCAGGTTATACTGGAATTCTGGCATAGACATCCTGAGAAGGTTATTGCACTGGTACCAATCTGTGGAAGTTATGAATACCCACTCAGGACCTTTCACAATAGTGATATACTTGAAAGATTTGTCCCTGTGCTGGCTCAGATATATGAGAGTCATCAGGAACTATTCAGGACTATATGGTATCAGATACTTCCTACAAAGTTTTCGTTCTGGCTATCTGTACTGGTTGAGATAAATCATGCACTTGTAAAATTTGAGGATTTTATGCCTTATCTTGAGCATCTTGCACGCATGGATCTCAGATTATTCTTTACAATGTTGCAGAATGCAAATAAACATTCAGCGAGGGATTATCTGAGAAACATAGATGTTCCTGTCCTGATATTTGGTGGCGAGAAGGATAAGTTTACTCCTCTCTGGCTCTCCAGACAGATGAACAATATGATTCCGACCTCTGAATTACAGATTCTGCCGCTTGGAACACATACATCTCCAATAGAGCATCCAGATCTGATCTGTTTGAGACTCGAAAAGTTCTTCAAGGAAAAAATTGAAAGTTCTAATACTCATAGAAGAGGAAGGAAGAAGATGACAAAACCCAAAAAGACAGAAAATACTATGAAGGAAGACAGCGGTATTCCTGAAAGCCCTGAAGCAAAAAATTCCTGACACTTTTTTAGGGAATAATTTAAGAACATATTTGTCCCATAATAAATTCTATAATCTGAAGTTTCATCTAAAGTTTTAATTAGCATGGGGCAGTAGTGTACATCCATTTTTTTGACTCTATGAAATAATTCCGTCCTGCTCTTAAAATTGAATAACTGAGTTTAATGTAAAATATTAAATATATAGCATTTGCCAAAAAAGTGTAATATCATGATTCCATGTTTATTTTGGACAGCAGTGCGTCAGCATATCTTTTATGATTATATTAAATAGTGACAATCTATTTTAAAAGCTAAATGAAGGAAAAAAAGGATTATTAAAAAATAATGTTAGATTAGTAGATAGACCAGCTTCTTGGGATAAATATTCTATTATATAGTTCGAGTGCATATCCGTCTGTCATTCCTGATATGTAATCTACAATTGAACGTTCAATATCTTCATTCAGGCAGTATTTCATGGAATATTTTTCATAAAATTCATCCCTATGAGCACTGAAGTATTCAAATAATTGCTGAATGATCCTCTGGGCTTTAATAAGTTCAGCATTTACAACGGTATTTTCATATACCCTTTCAAATAGGTAGTCTCTGAGTTCTTTTAGTGCATTGTACATCCTTTCAGACATCTTAATATGAGGATCAATCTCCAGATTTGAATTTAATATAGTGTCAGTAACAAGGTTATTTATTCTCTTTGAGTGGGTATCACCAATAATATTCATTAGTTTATGAAGCTCATTGTCGATAGAAAGGACATTCGCCCTCAGTGCATCATCTATATCGTGATTTACATATGCTATCAGGTCAGATAGTCTGACAATTTCGCCTTCAGGGGTTGTTGGATTTGTATCATTTTCCTTTTGCCCATAAATATTCCCTTTGCCCTTGCTGTGTTTTAATATTCCATCTCTAACTTCAAATGTAAGATTGAGCCCAATTCCATCTCTTTCTATAATATCTACGACCCTCAAAGATTGAACTGTATGATGAAATCCTCCCTTATCCTGTAATATATTGTTTAACACCTTTTCCCCGGCGTGTCCAAATGGTGTATGTCCAAGGTCGTGTCCAAGTGCTATAGCCTCTGTAAGATCTTCGTTTAGCCTTAGTGCCCTTGCGATAGTTCGGGCTATCTGAGACACTTCAAGTGTGTGGGTAAGTCTTGTGCGATAATGGTCTCCTCTGGGGGCAAGAAAGACCTGCGTCTTGTGCTTGAGCCTTCTAAATGCCTTTGAGTGCAATATCTTATCTCTGTCATGCTGAAAGCATGCCCTTATAGGGCATGGCGGTTCTTCTCTTATTCTGCCTTTTGAAGAGTCGCTGAATGTTGCAAATTTTGAAAGTATAAGGTGTTCATTCTTCTCTGTCTGTTCTCTAATAGTCATACGACATACCCTCTTAATAAAACAAAATTTTAATATGGCATTAACAGGAGATTATCAAGAAAATAAAAAAGCCCGGCTTATAACCGGGCTTTATAATCAGTTTGTACAAAGGTTCAAATTTACTTCCCAATTGTATCTTCCATGCATTTATTTATATCTTCATCAAGGAAACTACAATTTGCCTTGCTTATGCAGCTTCCCAGATCATCAAAGAGCCTATCGGTTGTGCATTTCATCGGACTATTGTTTATCTCTTTTTCTATTGATTCTTTGCCTGATGAGACACACTCTTCCTTACTCCCGCTACCTCCACAGGATACCATTTTTTCACAGGCAGCATTGATATAAGGCATATAATCAGGCGTTTTACAGGAACTATAACTCTTATCAAGGCAATTATCTATTTCAGAACAGGTTTTCCCGTAACAGTCATTAACTGCTTTTATAAAAGTATCCTGATAGTAGCCCTTGCTTTTTATATTGTTGCAAGCATCCAGACACTCTTTTTCATCATCTGCTGTCCCGCTATTGCACTCCTTCTCTTTTGCACACATCTTTGAAAACAGTCAATCTATGTCTTGCTACCATCAAATATACCGCAGGAAGCAGAGAGAAGCATAAGACCAAATACAAAGATAGAACACATTGTTACTACAAACCCTTTTGATCTCACATTTTCCTCCTATGTTGAAGATTAAGCAGGATAACGCTATCTGGTAAACAGTGAATAGTCAAGTAGAATTTAATTTTTATTCAGTCTATTTTCTTGAGGTAATATCTTTCAACACAATATTTATATCGGGATAATTAAATTCAAAGTTCAGATTTAAAAGCCTTTTTGGAATTACTCTCTGGCTGAAAAGTAGAGTCTCTGCAAACTCCCCTAATATAAGTCTTAAGACACAGCCGGGTACGGGTGGTAATATTACTGGTTTATTTAATGCCTTGCTAATTGCTTTTACTAAATCTCTGTTTGTTACAGGGTTGGGAGATGTAAAATTGAATACCTCATCATCAGGGAGCTTTCTGATCAGAAAATCTATCGCACCTGCCAGATCTTTTATGTGAATGTAAGAAAAATATTGATTTCCGTCTCCGATCCTGGCACCAAGAAGATATTTATGATTTTTTATGAGTCTCATAAATGCCCCACCATTTTCTGATGCAACAATCCCGAAGCGCATAATAAATAATTTTGCTACCCTGCCTGATGAGACTTTTGCCTCCTCCTCCCATCTTTTGCAGACCTGTGAAAGAAAATCGTTCTGATCCTTACAATTGCCATAATATCCAACGGCGGAAGTGGAGAAGAATAGTTGATTTCTATTTAGAACACTTACAATATTTCTGGTGGAGAGAATACGGCTGTCAATTATAATTTTCTTGTATCTGGCAGTCCATCTCTTTCCAATATTGGCACCGACAAGATTGATTATTATTTCATAATCTTTAATTCTCTCCTGCCATTTACCCTCTTTTGTAGTATCTGCCTCTATAAATTCGTTACATTTTATAAGTGAATCTTTGTGTCGGGCTATAATACCTATGTAATTATTTTTACCGAAGTAGTTCACAAGATATTCGCCTACGAGGCCACTTCCTCCAATTATAAGAATTCTATTCATATTCAGATAACCTTCTGGCAGCACGATTTAGCATAAAGTATGTTGATAAAATTACTATACCAAAAATCAAAATCAGATGAATGCCTGTAATCAGATATACTTTGTAGCCCATAGTCTCTGCATATTTTGGGAATCTCAAGAATGAGGTGGGCCAGACCGTCAACAGAATAAGGAGGATTACAGAGGACATTGAAATCACCATATAGATTACTCCTCCAAGAGATGCGGGTATGGAGGCAGGATCATTTACCTTGAAATTTGGATATAATGCCCCAATAGATACACCCAGCCCTGAGACTACAACTCCCATTATAAAAGACAATATAACAGAGATCAGAAAGTATTCAAATTTTGAGTCAATCATAAGGTTACTAATAATGGTTACAACAATGCCTACAAGAGTGATAGGGACTGAATAGATTACAAATTTGGATAAGATAAATTTTTTCATCTCAACAGGTGCGATCTGGTACAGATAAAAAGAATTTCTCTCAAGAGAAATAGCGGGATACACAAATCTTACACCCAGAGATGCAACTACCAGCCCACAGAGTCCCATATTAAGGAAGTAAAGCCCCCATTGTGTGATAAGACCGGTCATTTCTATGTTTTTGAAATATTTGAAGTTGTAAATGTAGACTACCAGGAGTGCAAAGAGGAGTATCATCTGTGACCACTGAGAGGGCTGTCTTATAAACTCCAGAGCGTCCTTCTTTATTATTGCCCCCATTAGACCTCTTGCAGGCATGAGGTTCAAAGTATTTACAAGGATATTTTTCTTCTTAAGTCTATTCTTTTTGCCTTCTGAGGATTTTGAGAAAGCATCCAGATATAAATTGCTTATAAAAAGAGATGAAAAAATTGTGAGAGTAGCTGCTGTGCTTATGAGGGCTGTGGTGAGCTTAAAGTCCACTCCACCATTTTTGAGTTTGTGAGATATTATCTCTACTGCCCATGTGGATGGTAATAGGATTGAGCCGGGTATATCGAATTTTACTACAAATTCTATC
>JBBISZ010000140.1:6977-7211 GCA_037441045.1 Deltaproteobacteria bacterium
ATGGTGGATAGACCATCGGGGTTTAAGAATCTCTCAGGCTGATAAAGTCTAAACCAGATATATAAAAGTGAAAAAGCAACAATGCCACCAATAATCAATACCTCTTTGATTCTGGTTGCAGGGAAGAGCCTTACGATAATTGTGATAAAAATACTTGCAAGTGCAACCGGTATAATCAGAAAAAAGCACATCAATAGAAAAACAATTAGATAGAGTTCGTAAGAGGCATTAAAA
>JBBISZ010000141.1:0-6847 GCA_037441045.1 Deltaproteobacteria bacterium
TAAGAAGAGCAAAAAGGAAAAGTATGAGAGTAACGGCTGAGACAGCCCCCCATTATTTGTATTTGAGTGACGATCTCCTCTCCACCTATGATACACGCTTTAAGGTTAATCCTCCTTTGAGATCTCGTTCTGATGTACAGGCGATGAGAAAGGCTATTAAGGATGGGACTATTGATTGTATAGCGAGTGATCATGCCCCTCATTCTCCTGCTGAAAAAGAGGTAGAGTTTGATATAGCCAGGTTTGGAATTGCGGGACTGGAGACAACGGCAGGGCTGATACTCAACCTTGTATCGGAGGGTGTGATTTCATTAAAAAGGGCAATATATCTTTTGAGTACGGGTCCTGCAAAGGTTCTTAACATCTCCAATACCGGTATATTTGTTGGTGCTGATGCAAATCTTACAATTCTTGATCCAAAAAAGGAATGGGCGGTAGATCCTGATAAATTTTTTAGTAAGGCGAGAAATACCCCGTTTGCTGGATACAAACTGAAAGGTAAGGCGATTGCAACTATTGTTTCTGGTAGAATGCTTTATTCCGAACTATGATATGTTTGATGGATTTATTGAAAGGATATATCCATATCTTCTGGATGTTATAGATGAAAACAGGATAGCCTTGCAGAGGAAGAAATTCTTCTCCCTCGTGGGTGATATATATGAGTATGAGGACTTTTATGTTGAGAGGCTAAATGCATTTCTGGAGTGGTTGCTTGTTGATGCAAGAATTCCTGAGCTGTCAATGCCAATATTAAAGTATATTCTTGAAAAAGATAGATTGAGGTTTGATTCCAATATGATAGAGATGGCAGAATCTATGATATCTTCAAGGCGTTCAATGTTTCTGGTTATGAAGAAGAGCAGTGAATTCTCTATTCTGGAGGACATTTTTGACAGTGAGAGATTTTATGTGGATAATGATTTTCGTATTGATAGAACTGAAAAAAGGTCATTAGTTGAGAGTCGTGTTTTGAGATATAGGGGAAGAAGCCAGATAGTCAATACTTATCTTCTCTACTCTTCTGAGCATAAGAAGATAATTATGAAAAAACTGAGGACATATATGAAGAGCCGCAACTTTATAAAGGATAATTTTATTGGTTATTCATCGGCATTTTATATTAGAAGTGCAAGATACAGGTATATTCCAATTCCGAGAATTTCGGAATCTCTGGAATATCTTATTAGTGGGGAAAAGACATGAAAATTCTCGGTTTTATAGGAATATTCTTCTTGCAGTTATTTTCTTTGTATTTTTTTAATGAGATTTCAGGTAGATATGAAGGATTTAATCTCGCGCTGTTTTTTATATTTGTTTCTCTGGCATCAACTACATTGATTTATATATTATTTGCAATTGCCATCAACAATTATTTTAGATGGATGAAGACAAATATAAGCAGGGCGATATCTCTTCTTCAAAATCCGCAACAAAGTCTGGATGATAGTTTAAGTAGTTCGGAGATTTTTAAGAATATAGTTGAGATTGTAAAACAGAGTCATGAAAATGTTAAAAGGGATATTGCCAAGAGAGATGAATTTATAAAGTGGCTCACAGAAGAGGTAAATAGATGTTCATTTGAACTAAACAGGAGAAACAAAGAATTAATTGAAAAGGAAAAGGGAATAGCTCTCAGCCATCTTATTGCTACGCTTGCTCACAAGCTCGGTACACCACTCAATTCTATTTCAGGCCATCTTCAACTTATATTATCAGTGAGCCAGATAGATTATGATACAAGAAATAGACTTGAGATTATTAAAAATGAAATCTCGAGGATTGAAAAGATTATCAGGCAGGCTCTGGATGTGTTTATTATGGATAGACGGAAGATAGAACCTGTAAATCTGAAGTTGTTCCTGTCCCAGACTATTGACTTTCTACTCCCGTCTATTAACACTGATGTTGAAAGTATTGAAATGAGTATAGAGCCTGAAATACCACCTGTTCACACTGACCCTGATATGTTGAGAGAAGTAGTGGTAAATCTCATCTCCAATGCATCTGAGGCAATTCAGGGGAAGGGATTTATCAAAGTTTCCTGTGGAAGGCGGGATGACGGAATATGGTTTATTTCTGTGCAGGATAATGGTATAGGTATTTCAAGTGAACTTAAGGAGAAGATATTTGAACCGTTCTTTACAACAAAGCACAAGGGTAGTGCCTCAGGTCTCGGTCTCGCTATATGTAAGGAGATTGCCCGAGTTATGGGTGGAGATATTTCGGTTGAGAGTGTTGTAGGAAAGGGTTCTATATTTACTTTTACTTTTGCCGATCAACAGGAGGGGAGTTTAAGATGAGTAGATCTCTGGTAATGATTATTGACGATGAACTGGAAAATATAGATCCTCTTCTGTCATACCTGAAAAGCCTTGCAAAGTATGATATTGAGACATTTACAGATGGAGATTCGGCAATAAAGGCTTTGAAGAACAGAAGGGCTGATGTAGTTCTCTGTGATGTAAGGATGCCAGATATATCCGGGTATGATGTCTTAAAGTGGATAAAAAAGAATTACCCGGATGTGATAGTAGTAATGATGACAGGGTTTGGGTCGGTAGATGATGCAATGACCGCGATAAGGTATGGGGCTTTTGATTATCTATCCAAGCCATTCGATATACAGAAGGCGGAACTTACAATAAGGAGGGCTATTGAGCACAGAGATCTGCTGAGGGAGAATCAGGCGCTTACTTACAATTTGCGAGAAAAGTACGATATCAGATATATTGTAGGTAAAAGTGAGGGGATGATTAATATTTTTAAGCAGGTTGCATCAATTGCCCCAACTGATTCTACAGTTCTTATTATTGGCGAGAGTGGTACTGGAAAGGAGCTGGTGGCGAGATCCATTCATACCAATTCGAGGAGATCAAGCAAACCATTTGTGGTTATAAACTGTACTGCACTATCAGATTCATTGCTGGAGAGCGAACTGTTTGGGCATGAGAAGGGGGCATTTACGGGTGCTATTTCTCAGAAGCAGGGGCTTTTTGAGGTGGCAGATGGAGGCTCAATTTTTCTGGATGAGATAGGAGATATCTCTCCCAAGATGCAGGCACAGATTTTGCGAGTGCTGGATACTGGGGAATTTAAGAGGGTTGGAGGGAATACCATTTACACAGCAGATGTAAGAATTATAGCTGCCACAAATAAAGACCTTGAGAAGGAGGTAAAAGAGGGTAAATTTAGAGAGGATCTCTTCTTCAGGCTGGATGTTGTGACTCTGAAATTACCTCCTCTGCGAGAGAGAGGTGATGATATTGATCTTCTGGTAAATCACTTTATAAGAAAGTTTTCCGCAAAGTTAGGAAAGCCAATAAGAGGAATCTCTTCAAGGGCGATGAAACTACTTAAGGATTATCGCTGGCCCGGCAATGTGAGAGAACTTGAAAATGTAATTGAGAGAGCAGTCACCCTGTGTTATGAAGGGATTATTACTCCAAAAGAATTGCCCAACAATATTGCGAGAGAGGATAAGTCTTATAATAGAGATGAACCGGATGCTCTGATACCAGTCTCTATTGAGAGAAAAAGTAATCTCAGTACTGTTTCAGCAACAGATATTGATTTGGTATTGAATGAAGCAGATGATAAATTTGAGATAGACGATGGTATGAGGAAGATAAACTACTCTAATATAGTCAGGGATAGACCTACCCTTGATGTGTTTATATCTCGATATCTACAACTGCTGCTAAAGGAATTCAAAAACAATAAGTCAAAGGTGGCTCAGATATTGGGTGTTGAGAGACCCACCCTCTATAATATGATTGAGAGATATAAACTGGAACTGGATAAAGAAAACGGGAAAGACAGGTCTGATAATTAATCCAGATGAACAACAGAATGTCTTTATCAAAGAATAAAATCAATTCGGTATTTGAGATCACTGAAAATATAAAATCGTTGCTGGACAAAAATATTGGTTATGTGTTTGTAAGGGGGGAGGTTAGTAATCTCAGAACATCTGATGCCGGACATTCATATTTTACTCTCAAGGATGAGAAGAGCCAGATTACTGCTGTACTCTTCAAGGGTTATAATATCAGGGCAGATTTTAAGGATGGCAGTAGAATAATTGTAGGCGGTCTTGTCTCAGTATATCCACCGAGGGGGATTTATCAGATTGTTGTAAATCAGGTATTTTCTGATGGGATTGGAGAATTATATAAAAAATATGAGGAGTTGAAAAAGAGGCTATTTGATGAGGGACTGTTTTCGGAAGAGATAAAGAAGGATATCCCCTATCTGCCTTTTCATATTGGTCTTATAACCAGTCCATATGGGGCTGCTGTCAGAGATTTTATTAGAACAGCATTTAATAAAAATAGTTTTGTAAAAATTGCAGTGTATTCCTCAAAGGTTCAGGGAGATGATGCGGCAGAGGAGATTATCTCCGGAATAAAATATTTTAACAAAGAAAAAAATGTGGATGTAATTGCTATTGTCAGGGGTGGTGGTTCATTTGAAGATCTCTATTGTTTTAATGACGAAAATCTTGCATATACTATAAGGGAGAGCAGAATCCCGATAGTGACGGGTATAGGACATGAAATAGATTTTACGATTGCAGATTATGTGGCTGATCTGCGCGCAGCAACGCCTACTGCAGCCGCTGAGGCTATTGTCAGGTCAGAGGATGAGATCATACAGAATATTAAAGACCTAAGAACAAGAATGGATCAGGGATTGCAGAATTATACATTTGAGAGGAGGAGAGTGGTAGAGAGATTTTTACACGCATTTTACAGAGACAGAGAAAAGATAGATAACAAGATATCCGATATAGAAAATATTTCCATAAGACTTTCTGTGTCGATACAAAGTATATTTGAAGATTATTCACACAGGATACAGAATTGTAAGATTTTGATAGAGAGGTATTCCCCTTTGTCCCGAATAAATCAGAGCAAGAACAGGGTCTTTTTATTGAATATAAGGATGAAGGGGGGCATCTTAAACAGGATTACAGACTTGACCAATGTATTAAATGGCAATCAACTAAAACTGGAGCTCTTAAATCCTGAAAATATACTAAAAAAGGGTTATTCCCTTATATATAAAGATAATGGAATAGTGCGATCTGCAGATGAACTTGGTGAAGATGATAAAATAAGGATAAGATTTTATGATGGAGATGTTGGCGCTGTGGTCAGGAAAGAAAAAGTCTAATTTCAGGTGATGTGTCTGGGAAATAAAAAATATTATACAATCCTGCTTGTATTATGGGGTTCTGCCCTGTCCATTTTGCAGTGTATCCTTTTAAGAGAGTTCTTATGTGCTGTTGATGGAAACGAGATATCGATCGGTATAGCACTTTCTTTCTGGCTCGGCTTCAATTCAATTGGGGCTCTAATCTGGTATGTCCGCAGAAGCACCTCTGAACATGAGTTCTTACAGGTTGTAATTATTGGATTATTATCTGCCGTAATTTCAGTAATTTTACTTAGATACACAAGAACGCTTTTTGGTATTCCTCCCGGAAGTAGTATAAGCCCTCAACTTATGATTATTATTGCTCTTATTTTCTTTGCGCCTTCTGCTCTTATATCCGGTTACTCGTTCCCTTTGATATGCTTTATATTCCCGGATTTGAACGATAGAATTAGAATTGGATATGTATATGCAATTGAGACGCTGGGGCTTGTGGCTGGATATCTTGCCGTGATACTATTTCTATATCTGAAACTTGGGCATCCGATAATTGTCTCTGCTGGCTTTATTGGTAGTCTTATTTTATTCTTTGTTATCAAAGGTTATTTCAAAAGGAGATCTGTTCTATTTTCTATAACCGTTGTATCTGGTCTGATTAGCATATTTGTTTTACTAAATCGTCTTGATAGGGTAACCGTAAAAGGTGCATTTGAGAGCCTTAAGACGGGATTTTTATTGAAATCATATACTGAGACTCAGTACAATCGTTATATAATTGCTGAGAGGAAGGGACAATATGTATTATTTGTGAATAATCATTTTTCGCACGGCACAAAGGATGAATACCTATACAGATTGTTTGCACATCTAATAATGACGCTTGCGCCAGATAATAAAAGGGTTCTTGTCATTGGAGAGGGGTCGTACGATCTTCTCCACCATGTTACTGAACACAGGCCGGAGTCGATTGATTACATTGAGTATGATAAAGATCTTCCGGGATTTGTCTCAAAAAATGTAGGGGAGGTTGTCTCTCCGGTTGATAAAATCAATATAATTGTTGATGACGGAAGGCATTATGTTAGACATTCAACAAAAAAATATGATGTAATAATTCTGGATATCCCTGATGCCATCAATCTTCAATTGAACAGATTTTTTACCGCCGAATTTTACTCCGATGTTAAATCTGTTTTAAACGATAAGGGGGTTGTTGGATTTACGCTCCCTCAGATATCATCTACACCGTCTGAGGCAAAAAAGGATTATATAAGATCGGTCTATGGAGCCTTAAAATCCCAATTTGAATATGTTGTCCCACTTCACTCGGAGAGGACTTATGTCTTTGCCTCTATGGCAGGATTTGAGATTGAACTTGATAGACTTATAGAAAAGTTTAATAAGTGGATGCCCATCTCCTGTGGCTTTGAGCCAGAACTATTTAGTCTCGCCTTTTCGGAGGATTGGAACAGCAGACTGGCAACGATGTTTTCACCTCCGTATGAACATATAAATAGTGATTTTTCTCCCCATGGTTTTTTCTCAAATCTAATGCTGTGGGAGATGAGAAGTGGAGGTAATCAGGACTCCTTACTTCCTATGATTAGTAAAATAGGATTTCTGGAAATTACCATTGTAATTTTTGCAATATTTTTTATATTTTTAATATCAGAAAGGCTGGTTCAAT
>JBBISZ010000141.1:6857-7167 GCA_037441045.1 Deltaproteobacteria bacterium
GGCAGGGGTTTTATTCAATAATGGTAGAGCTTATTGTCATATATAGATTTCAGATCCATTCTGGAACTTTATATTATTTTATTGCTGCTTTATTTTCTATGTTTATGATAGGGCTTTTTGCAGGTGCTTACTATTCAAAACTTTACAAAATAAGAATATTTTACCTGTTTATTGCTGACCTAATTTTTATAATTCCTCTTTTATTCAATGAACTTCATTATGTGATATACCTGCTAACACTGGTTATGGATGGTGTAGTGACTGGTATTACATTCGGTGTATTATCTTCTATGAATGTTGATAATAAAGA
>JBBISZ010000142.1:0-304 GCA_037441045.1 Deltaproteobacteria bacterium
AAATGAGGGCAATTGCCGCTGCCCAGAGTATAGATTCGATATTCTCCCTTATAACGCCTTTTTTGTACGGCTCGAGATTTTTATCAAAGAAATCCTTGAATTTATCCAGTTCTGATCTAAATCTGTGGAAATCATCCAGTTTGATATCCCTGAAACGGCTTAAAAAATCCTCTGTCTTTTCTATCTGTTCTTTATTTAATTTGTCTTTACGGTGTTTGAGTATCCATGACGACTGCTCAGAAAGTCTTTTTAAGAGTTTTTTTGCCCTATGTTTTTTATAAATCAATTTTATATTCATTAATCT
>JBBISZ010000142.1:314-7121 GCA_037441045.1 Deltaproteobacteria bacterium
CCTCTGGTTCTTCTGTTGAAAGGACTGCCAGAAATGCCTCCTGAGGTATTTCTATCCTACCTACCTGTTTCATCTTTTTCTTCCCTTCTTTCTGTTTTTCAAGGAGCTTTCTCTTCCTCGTAACATCTCCTCCATAGCACTTGGCAAGCACATCCTTTCTAAATGCTTTGATAGATTCTCTGGCAATTATTCTTGAGCCTATTGCTGCCTGAACGGCTATCTCAAACTGATGTCTCGGGATTACTCCTCTTATTTTGTGCACCAGCTCCTTTGATCTCTGGTAGGCAAAGTCTTTATGAACTATAATTGAGAGTGCATCTACTATCTCACCATTTAGCAGGATGTCTACTTTCTCAAGGTCTCCCTCTCTGTATCCTACAAATTCATAATCCAGCGAACCATAGCCCCTCGTGACGGTCTTCAATTTGTCATAAAAATCAAAGATGATTTCAGCGAGTGGCATTTCATATTTTATGGCAACCCTGTTTTTTGCAAGATACTCAATAGACTTCTGTATACCTCTTCTGTCTTCACACAGTTTTAATACAGCCCCGATATATTCGGAGGGGACATGAATGGTTGCAAAAATGATAGGTTCGAAAATGGATTTTACCAGTTGAGATGGAGGCATCTTGGATGGTGAGTCAATAATAATTTTCTCATCCTTTGTGGTAAGAATTTCATATACCACATTGGGGGCTGTGGATATGATATCAAGTCCGTACTCTCGCTCCAGTCTCTCCTTTACCACATCCATATGTAAAAGTCCCAGAAATCCGCATCTAAAGCCGAGCCCGAGCGCAGCAGAATTTTCGGGTTCAAATACAAAACTTGCATCGTTTAATCTGAGTTTTTCCACGGCATCTCTCAGTTGATTGTATTTCTGTGCCTCAACGGGATAAAATCCAGCAAATACCATGGGTTTACTCTCTTTGAAACCAGGAAGTGGGGTATCGGCGGGATTCTCTGCGTAAGTTATAGTATCTCCAACTCGTGCGTCTTTGATATCTTTTATATTTGCAGATACAAAGCCGACCTCTCCACAGGAGAGCGAATCAATAAACTTTTGATAAGGTGTAAGTATGCCTACATCCATTACCTCAAATACTTTGTTGTTGGACATCAACATTATCTTTGTGCCTTTTTTTATTACTCCATCAAAGACCCTTATAAGTACTATGACACCTTTGTAATTATCAAACCAGCTATCAAAAATAAGTGCCCTGAGCGGTTTCTGTTCATCTCCCGTCGGTGGAGGTATCTGTCTCACGATCTCTTCCAGAAGAATGTCTACATTTAATCCTGATTTGGCACTTACTTTAATATGCTGAGAGGTGTCAAGTCCGATGTCGTTCTCAAGTTGATTAAGGCACATATCTATATCTATATTGGGAAGATCTATCTTGTTGACAACGGGGATTATAGTTAGATCGTTCTCAATTGCCTGATAGACATTGGAGACGGTCTGTGCCTCAACCCCCTGAGATGCGTCAACTACAAGTATTGCCCCTTCACACGCCTTTAGCGCCCTTGAAACCTCATAGGAAAAATCCACATGTCCCGGAGTGTCAATCAGATTGAAGACATAATCATTTCCATCTTTTGATTTATATTGTAATCTAACCGCACTTGCCTTTATTGTAATACCTCTCTCTCGCTCAATATCCATTGAATCCAGAAATTGTTCTCTCATCTCTCTATCGCTGATAGCACCTGTGAGATTCAGTATTCTATCGGCGAGTGTAGATTTACCATGATCTATATGGGCTATTATACAGAAATTTCTTATAAGATTTGGATTCATAAATATCCTTCGCAAACATATAAACCAGATGCAACAGGCGACGCAATATTATATTTTCATTGGCAAAAGTCAAACAAAAACAAGAAATGGTTATAAAAGTATTGACAATAAAGTAAAATTGTAATAGAAGTAACCGACACTTTTAAAGGGATGGTAGGATATGAAAAGCAAAATCTTCCTGGTGTTTGCAATTTTCTTAGTATTAATAATAGGGTATTCCTGCAAGAAATCTCAGAAGGTTGAATTACTCTGGAAGTATATTGGACAGGCCGCGAGCTATTCTACGCCTCTGATCCTGGATGACCTTCTTATTTTCGGTAATGAAGACGGATATCTTACAGCATTAAACAAGAGGACCGGAGAGCCGAGATGGGGTTATAATGTAGGAATGAACATTATCTCTGCCCCAAAATATGCTCAGGGTAAGATCTTTTTTGGATCTATCAATTATAATTTTTATGCAGTAGACTCAATGGGAAAAGAGGTCTGGAAATTTGTAACCAGAAGGGCAATCAAGTCTGACCCTGTTGTGAAGGGTGATATCGTCTATTTCACAAGTTATGATGGACATATATATGCTGTAAAATCTGCCAATAAGGAATTGGTATTTAAGTTCCCGGAGTCTCATAATGAGAAGATTGCAGCTCTCAAGGCGGAAGGAAAAGAACTGCCTGCAGGTACGATTGAGGATCTAAAGGTAGGAGAATTTAGTTATTCTGCCCCCGCAATAGACGGAGATATTTTATATGTCGGAAATCTGGACGGATATCTTTATGCAGTAAACATTACAGATGGGACGCTTGTTTTTAGATTCAAAACAGATGATGCAGTGACATCCTCTCCTGTTGTAGAGAATGGAATTGTCTATTTCGGTTCAAATGATAAAAACCTGTATGCAATTGATGCAAAGGATGGAAAAAAGGTATATTATAAAGTTGCTACTCAGGGCTGGATAAACTCATCTGCCAGAATTGATGGAGATAAAATCTATTTTGGATCCAACGATAAGAATATGTACTGTATTGACAGGAAGAGCGGAAATATTATCGGAAAATTTACTGCTGCTGGTCCTGTAATCTCTATACCTGCAATCTATAAAAACCTTGTTATATTTGCAGGTGGACAGGGTGATGGAACGGTATATTTTGTAGATAATACCACTTTTAAGTCAGTATTCGAATTTAAGACTGGAGGAAAAATTGAATCGGATCCTGTCATAGAGGGAAATATTGTTTATGTAACCTCTACAGATAGGTATACATATGCATTTAAAATCAATTTTTAACATTTTATGAAAGGAGAGAGCAAGATGAAGAAGTTCTGTTTTCACTGGTTGCCTTTGCATGCAGTGATGAGGGAGGTTCTGAGAAGGGCAAAGATGTTACTATCTCAGATATAACTATCTCAGATGTAATTACAGACACTAATAAGCCCGATGCAGGAAAAGATGTGTCCCCCGATATTGAGCCAGATGCAATAGAAGATGTATCACCGGATGTGTCTGAAGATGTATTGCCCGATGCTTCGGAGGATGTAGTTGATGCTGGAAGTGATGTGCTTGAAGATGTCTCTCCTGATGTTGGGCCACAGAAACACGAATATACTGAGAGTGAACCAAACGATTTTGATAATCCGATCAAAGTGGAACTTGAGGCAGAGATTACAGGAAAGATAGATGAACCGGTCTATGATCCAGAAGGGGATTATTATATTAACGATCTGGATTTCTTTGAATTTGAGGCAAAATCAGGAGAGGTTATCAGATTTGAGGTAAATCCGCTTGAGAATATGGATATTACACCTGTAGTAATAGTTGTGGATTCAATGACAGGTGGAAGCACCTATTATAGGGCGGCGGTGATGAATATTAATAGTAAAAAGGGTGGCGGTTTTACCGCTTTTATACCGAGAGATGGAAAATATATGGCAGTGGTGGGTGAATATACCAATTTTGGTAATTCTCCAGCAAATGTTGGGGGAGATAAGTACGGATATCTGCTTACAATAAAATATTCAAATTTAAGTGAAGAGACACTTGATCTGAGCTCTGTTCCAAAACAGGTATCTAAAACTATGGCTATTGATATACCTGATCTTTTTGTATTTAATGTTGGTGAGGAAAAATATGTTAAGGCTGAGACTACTGCAGTAAGGCTCGATACACCATCAGATATAAACACTATTCTGACTCTGTATAACAAAGGTACAAAGCAGGTAATTGAGGTGGCTGATGATATTGATGCAAACAACGGTATTACTGATTCTCTCCTTCTTGCATATACGGGAGATGCGGGAGATTTTTATCTTATATCTGAAGCAATACTGTATACCGATCAGAGCACCGACTATGACCTCAATATAGACTTCCTTCCAATGGATGTGGAGGTTGAGCCCAATGATTCATATCTTACTGCATCTGCAATAAGGATTCCATCTGAGACAGCAGGTACAATAGGTGAGCCGAAGGATGGTGAGGATGAGAACGGAAATCCAATAAAAGTTGGAGATGTTGATAATTTCTATTTCTATGGGAAGCCAGGAGAACTTTATAGATTTTCAATCATTGCCGAAAATGGTCAGCCTGTATCAAATCTTGATTCTTTTATTGCAGTATATCAGGTGATTGATACAATATTTGGTCCTTATCCAATTGCTATCAATTTGAATGACAATTCTAAAGGTAAGGATTCAATGGCTGAGGCACTTATCTCCGAAGAAGGAAAGTATTATGTGATGGTTATGGATACCAGAAATACTTCAGACAACCAGAATCCCGTTGGAGGTGCTGATTACAATTATAAAATCAAAGCAGAAAAAATAAATATCTCGGCAAAGACGGCCTCACCACAGCCTTACACCGAAACGAGTGATCTAAATCCAGCAGGCGCCTATAAATTCTACAAATTTAGCGGAGTAAAAGGCGATAAATTTACGATTGATGTATATCAGGCAAATGGCTCAAAACCTGAATTTGTCCCTTATGTAGTTTTATATGATGCGGATACCTATAAAGTGATTGATGGGGTATCAGGAGATGAGAATGACTCACTAAAAAAAGCCACTCTGAATAGAATTTCTGTAGGTCCACAAAATTATTTAATTGCCATTCTGGATCAGAGTGGAGAGGGTGGAACAGAGTATAAATATGTCATAAATATAAGCAAAATAGCTCTACCATATTATGACGAAACTGAACCCAATGATGAAGTTACAAATGCTAACGAAACAAAAGAGAAGCATTCACTCTATTTTGGGACTGTAGATGGAGACGGTAAAGAGCCAGAGGATCTATCAGATATGTATAAATTCAATGGCACTGTCGGTCAGATATTGAATGTTTCCCTCTCCGGAGGACCTGGAACAGAGGTCTATGATACAGTAATTTCTATTCTTGACAGTGATTCAAATGTACTGGCAAGTAATGAGGACTATGGAAACAGTTATTATTCTGCAATATATGGCTGGGCAATTCCTTATGATGGGACATTCTATATTAAGGTTGCTCCACAGACTGATTATGGCCCGGTTAAGGGTAGTTATGTTCTTGAATTTGAACTCATTGATGGTTGTCTTGCATCTACTCTACTAAAGCCTCAGGCAGGTGATATTGTAATTAATGAATATTATGTTGATTATAAGGATGATGTGAATGGTGATGGTGTAACAGATAAAGGAGATCAGTTCATTGAGTTGGTTAATACAACCGATAAAGATCTACTGATTGAGCTTAATACTTTCAAAGTAGCGGGGACGGAGAAGTATAAATTCCCGTGTGGAGTGGTTCTCCCTGCAAATAAGGCTGCAGTGATTTTCGGTGGCGGTGCACCAGATGGTTTCTTCGGTGGCTCTCAGGTATTTGTTGCCAAAAAAGGACTTGATCTCCCTGGAGAAGGGAATTTGGTAGATCTCCAGCATTATGAAGGTAATAATGAGATTGCAAAGGTATCTTATGATCCTTCATCTGCACTGATAGGTGAGTCTTTTACGAGAGATCCTGATATTACTGGTGATTTTGTCAAACATAGCTCTGCGGCAGGTGCAGATGGTGCCAAATATTCACCTGGGGCAAGAGTTGATGGTCTACCCTTTACAAAGGGGTTTGTAATGAAAGAAACAGAGCCAAATAATGATAGATCAGACGCCAACTCGATTCCTGCTGGAAATACAGAGATCTCCGTGTATGGTAATCTAAAATTTGAAGAAGGTGCAAATGATAACGATCTGGATGATTATTTTAAGATTACACTTCAGGGAGGACAAAAGATATCTATCAGGACAAAGGCTGGCATTCCACCAGAGGTAGAAGATACAACCCTTGTTTTATTTGATTCCAATGGAGTAGAGCTTATACGAAATGAAGATATTGATTATTTGAATTACTACTCAGAGATTGTTGATTATGAAATTACTGCCGATGGAGATTATTACATTGATGTAAAGGCGGAAGATCAATATGGGAGTTTACCTGGAACTGGTTATCTGCTCGAAATTAGTATTAAATAATCATAAAAACTTAGAATTTTACTATCATGATTCAGGCGGAGTCCGTAGAGGGCTCCGCTTTTTTATTTAGTCGTGGGGTTGACAGGTAGTCGAATAGTGATTAATTTTTTGTCAGGTTAAGAGATAAAGAAAGGAGGTAATAGATATGATGCTTGCAAGGTTTAATCCTGTAAGAGAATTGACAGGGATTCAGAGAGAGATCAACAGACTTTTTGAGGACTTCTTTGGAGAGAGTTTTGAAAGGTCTATGGAGAGACCGTGGGGACCGGCTGTGGATATTTCGGAAGATGATAAGAACATCTATCTCAAGGCTGATCTGCCTGGAATGAATCAAAAGGATATCAAGGTCAGCGTTGAGGATGATGTACTTACCATCAGTGGCGAGAGGAAGTCTGAAAAGGAAGAGAAGAAGGAAGGTAAATTCTACAGGCTGGAGAGGGTATACGGTAGTTTCTGCAGGAGTTTTACACTGCCAGACAATGTGGATCACACAAAGATAG
>JBBISZ010000143.1:0-7100 GCA_037441045.1 Deltaproteobacteria bacterium
GAATATTCTCTTACGAGATCCATTATACTTGGCATCGAGGTCATCCTCCTGATGAAATATTGAAAGAGATTTTAAACTATTAAAAGCATTTTTCAACCTAAAAATAATTATTGACAAAAATAAAAACAACTTACATAAAGTGTTCAGCACCTTTTGAAGGAGGAAAAGAATTGAATTTTGTGCCCAATAGAGTGTTTTTTACAAGAGGAGTTGGAAGACACAAGGAGAAGCTGCAATCCTTTGAGATGGCTTTGAGAGACGCAGGTATAGAAAAGTGTAACCTTGTTAGGGTCTCTTCAATTTTTCCTCCAAATTGTAAGATAATTCCTCGTTCAAGAGGTATAGCGGCATTAAAACCAGGACAGATTACCTATGTAGTTCTTGCTCAGAATTCCACCAATGAACCAAATAGATTGATATGTGCATCCATAGGTCTTGCGGTTCCGGCCCAGGGGGATCACTACGGGTATATCTCAGAACATCATGGCTTTGGAGAGACAGAGAAGAAATCAGGAGATTATTCAGAGGATCTTGCTGCCACGATGCTGGCAAGCACTCTCGGTATTCAGTTTGATCCCAACACTGCCTACGATGAGCGGAAAGAGATCTATAGAATGAGTGGCAAGATAATTCGGACACGCAATATTACACAATCAGCAGAGGGGGATAAAACGGGAATATGGACTACCGTTGTAGCAGGTGCAGTATTTGTTTATATAGATGATGAAATCAAGAGAGAGCTGAGGAATAAAAACCAGAAGAAGAAGATAGTTGAGCCCCAGCTTCTTCCAATAATTGAAGAAAAATAAACCTATGATAATCCCATACAATTTTGGTGGGTTTGAGGAAAAGTATACAGACTATAAGAAGAGTAAGGTTGTTATTTTCCCTGTGCCTTATGACGGTACACTCTCCTACAGAGCGGGCTCTCGAAATGGACCTTCTGCGATAATTTCTGCGTCAAAAGCCCTGGAGTTTTATGATATTGAACTTGATGCATCTTTTTATAAGATAGGAATTCATACCACAGGCGAACTTGAACCAATTATGTCTTCTCCTCAGGATATGCAGAAGGAGATCGAGAGAGTCTCAGCGGGATTTATTAAAGACAAAAAATTTCTTATAACAGTTGGAGGTGAACATTCTATCTCAATTGCTGTTGTAAAAAATATGTCAAGAAAATATAAAAATCTCTCAGTACTTCAGATAGATGCCCATTCGGACCTGAGAGATAGTTATGAAAATAGCAGGTATAACCACGCCTGTGTAATGAGGAGAATCAGGGAAATCTGTCCGTCTGTGCAGGTCGGAATTCGTTCCATGTGTAGTGAGGAAGCCCAATATATTCGCAAGAATAAAATAAAAATATTTTACGCCGATTATATAAGAGGAAATCCCGATTATATAGACGAAGTTCTTCAGATGTTGACCGAAAATGTTTATATTACAATAGATCTGGATGGACTGGATCCTTCAATTATGCCCGCTGTTGGGACCCCTGAGCCCGGTGGGATGTTATGGTATGATACATTAAAACTTCTCAGGAGTGTGTTTGAAAAGAAAAATGTTGTGGGTGCAGATGTAGTAGAACTATCTCCCCTCCCGCCAGATACGGCTTCGGATTTTCTTGCCGCAAAACTCGTATATAAAATGATTGGTTATAAGTATTTTTTACGAACGAAAAATAGTAAAAAAATTAAACAAATTTTGTAAAAAATTCCTTTAATCTGTAATTTTGTTTATTTTAATTGACATTGAGTAATCCTGTAGCCTTATTTTGGTATAATCTACTTACATACGGGTATTTTTTGAGATGTGTAACTTTATATCAGCCTGTCTGTTTCAAGGGTAGGTTTTGATTCAAGCATCCTTAATGCAGTGGCAAGTTTTTCTGAGGTAAAAGGTTTATATAATATTAAATCTTCTCCAACCGCAATACCCCTGTTTTTGAGTATAATTTCTGAGTAACCCGTGATGAATAAAATTGGTATATCGGATTGTTTCTTTTTGATCTCTTTTTTGAGTTCGAGTCCATTTTTATCGGGTAAAACGATGTCTGATATGATTAAAGAGATCAAATCCGAGTTCAGTTCAAATTGATAGATCGCCTCCTTGAAATTTTTTGCCTCCAGAACATTGTATCCCAATGTGTTGAGAATCTGTCTTATTACTATAAGGGCATCTTCACTATCCTCCACAAGCAGAATAGTTGATCCATTCCCTTTAATCGGCTGGGCTATCCCTTTTGTCTCTTCCTTCTTCTCCTTTTTCTCCATGAAAGGGAAGAATAGCCGCACCTCTGTCCCTTTACCTACTTCGCTCAGGATTCTTACAAATCCTTTATTCTGTTGCATGGCTCCATATACCATGGATAGCCCCAATCCTGTTCCTTTTCCCACAGGTTTTGTTGTAAAAAATGGCTCAAATATTCTGTTCATTATATCCTGATGAATGCCGACTCCAGTGTCTTTGATACTCAGAACAACAAATCTACCTGAATATGTATTTGATCCCTCTACTTCATTCTGAATATCTACAACTTCAGTTTGTATGGTAATTGTTCCACCCTCTGGCATAGCGTCTTTTGAGTTGAGAATTATATTTATAATTATCTGTTCAATCTGCGAACTATCAGCGAAGATAGCAGGACTATTGGTGCAGAGTTTAAGTTCTATCTTAATATTCTCTCCGATATATTTCAAAAGCGATGTTGAGAGCTTTTGAATAAGTTCATTTATGTCAAGATTATCTGGCATAATGAGCTGTTTTCTGCTGAATCCAAGAAGTTGCTGGACCAGTTTTGCTGCCTTCTCTGCCGAATTTTTTAAGTATTGAATATCAGAGAAGAATGCATCTTTGTTGCCATAGTCTTTCTTGAGAAACTCAATATAGTTTAATATTCCCATAAGGATATTGTTGAAATCGTGAGCGATACCACCTGCAAGAATTCCTATAGATTCAAGCTTTTGTGATTCTATTATATGTTTTTCCAGCTTTTTTATCTCGGTGATATCACGTGCAATCCCCTGAATGGCGTAAGGCTTTCCGTCCTTATAGAGAAGTGTCCCCTTTGTTTCAAGGATATATACTTTCCTGTCCTTTGAAATTACCTCAAATGTAAAGACGGCATTCGGATTATCTAATCTTTTCTTAATGGTTTCAAAAACCAACTTTTGATTTTTTTCATCCATGATGTCACTGATTTTTAGAGTTGCAAGTTCATCTCTTTTTAAGTTCAGGAGCGACAGGCCTTTTGGATTTAGATCAAGTATTTTTCCATCCAGTCTTACAGTAAAGATTATGTCCATTATATTCTGATACAAAGTTGTATATCGTTTTTCGCTCTCAAGTAGCTCCTGAGCAAATTTATCAGCCTTCTCCTTGGCGAGTTTGAGCTCCATCGTTCTTTCCGCAACGGATATTTGAAGCATTCTGATCCAGAAGTAGATTATGGCTACTAATAAGATTAGTCCAGCAAGTATAAATAGAGAGATCTTAAAATAGTTTTTATATTTAGGGTTAGGTATAGGATAACCTAACCATTTCTCCTCAATAGCTGCCTTTTCCTTCTCTGAGATCTTCTCAAATCTGCTCTCAATAAGAGACAATAGTTCTATGTTTCCTTTTCTTACTGCTCGGTGAAACTCCCCGTTATAGAGAGGTTCTGAATACCTGAACTCATCTTCCACCCTGTTTTTATAAATGAAAAAAAGACCTGGTGGTTTATCAATTACAAATACCCTGATCTCCTTATTTTTTGCAGCCTTCACAACATCCTCGTAATTCTTATATTCTTTAAAATCTGTAATCCCGTTTTTAACAAGAAAATCAATATTGGCATCGCCGCTCTTTATCCCCACGCGCATACCTTTTAGTGAGCTTACATTATTAAATGAGGATAGGTTTTTATCAAAGAATATTACCACATCTATTCTGGCATACGGTTTTGAGAAGTCATATTTTCTTGACCTCTCTTCTGTATAGAAGATTGTATCAATTACATCAAATTCCCCTGACTCCATTCTTCTCAGTGCCTCAGACCAGCTTTCACCTGTAATGTTTACCTTTATTTTACTCTTCTCCTCCCACAACTTCCATAAATCAATAGAAATACCCGAAAGATTTCCTTTTTCATCAATAAATGAGTATGGAGGATAATTGTTATCAATAATTACACTTATGGTATTAGGGGTTGCCCCGACATCAAGAGGTATTAAAAACAATGGAAAAAGAAATATGTAAAGCCTCAGGCTCACAGCCTTACTTGTTGATTAATGTATATATAATCTGGATTTTTTTGTAAAGAAGATTTTTCTAACAATATGTTGAGTTGTTTTGAAATATTAAAAAGGGTGATAGAGTTTTAATTTTATCTATGGATAAAAAAACTAAGAAAAGTGTAATTTCCCCTAACTGTTCTCTAAAGTAGAATAAAGATCGTTTAGATATTTAAGAATGATATAACTAATTAAAAAAAATGCTTATATATCAGGATTTTTATACAAAATTCATTTTCAATTAAAAAAATTTGACACAATGCGTCATGGTGTGTATATTTTTACATAGTATGGGATGGAGGTTTTCTATGCATATTAAGGCACTGTATATGAGAGGGAGAAGATTTCCTGGCTTTTTAATAGGCTCAATTTTGCAGACTGCAGCTACATTTGAGAGAAAAAAAGAGTTTCCTTTTATTAAAGGCAAGAAGAGTATATTTCTGGTTCCAGGGGCATTCTGCACATCCTCGGTAATGAATAAACTTGGAGAGATGATTAAGAGTCTTGGATTTAATGTTTTCCTGCCGTCAGATGTTCCTTACTATTATGGTCCACTTGCAAACACCTGTCAGCTTGGTGAGGCGGCAAAATTGTTCTTAAGAGATGCATATTCTGTAATGAATAGATTTGGAATAGACGAATTTTATGTGGTCGGACATTCCAATGGAGGTCTCATTCCTCTCGTTGCGCTTGAATATGATATTTCTGGAAGGTATAAGAATGCCTTTAAGGGAATTATTACTCTTGCAACACCTTTTAAGGGGACAGATATTGCAAAGTTGGTACTGCCTGTGCTGCCTGTTGCCAGAGATATTCTTCCAGGAAGAGATATTCTAAACAATATAGAGGAAGCAAAGAAAAAGATTTTATTGTGCATACAATCGGGCAGTGATTTTCTTGTGCCGCCCCAATTTCAGTATCCAGATGGGGTTGAGCCTTTCACTTTTGAGGATTTTAATCATATGGATTTTATTGTAGGTAGTGAGACAAAAATTAAAAAGACGGCAGATAAGATAAAGGAGATTATTGATGGAAAATAGTATAGATCTTAATAGTGTTCTGGATCTTCTCAAAGGGGATCTGAGCGCTGATACTCTTGATAATATTGATTTTGAATTTATTAAGAAGATAAAGGATCCTCTAAAACAACTTTTCAGGGCATATTTCAGGTATAGTGTCTCAGGGCTTGAAAATATCCCGCAGGGGGCTGCAATTATCGCAGGTAATCACAACGCAGGAATTACGTTTTTGGAACCCATGATGATGGCAGCTGAGTATTATGAGTTTAAGAACTTTTCGGATCCGCTCTATTTTCTCGCTCATGATGCAATGGTGGCAATACCCGTTGTAAAGAACTTCCTTATCAAATGTGGATGTGTGAGGGCTTCTTATGAAAATTCCTACAGGATTCTGGACAATGGATTGAAACTGGTAGTCTTTCCTGGAGGAAATCACGAGGCTTTCAGAACATTCAGAAATAGATTCAAAATAGATATGGGTGATCATAAGGGATTTGCCAGGCTTGCTATAAAGAAAAATGTGCCTGTGGTTCCAATGTTATCTGTAGGTGGACATGAGACATTCTTTGTACTTTATAGAGGAGAAAAGCTGGCAAGGATTCTCAAGACTGATAAATTGTTGAGGAGCAAGGCTTTTCCGATAAGTATTGCCTTGCCATGGATAGTTTCTATTGGTCCTATATTTCATTTACCACTGCCTGCAAAATGTGAAATTGAGATACTGCATCCTATCTACCCACATCGGATAATAGATGATTCGATGTCCGAAGATGAAAAGATAGATAGGCTATATAATGAACTTACAGCGCAGCTACAGGGTAGCATGGACAAATACAGGCAGAAGAGAAGATTCCCTGTTATTGGATAATGCATCAATTTTTTTATTGATTATTCCAAAATATTCAAATTAAATAAACTTCTTCTTATTTAAGGAGGGTAGGATGACTGCAGATGAAAAGGTTAAGAGGCCTGACCGTGAAAAGGTTATAGATCTGGCGATAAGTACTATTGAAAAACAGTTTGGAAAAGGCTCAATTATGAGGCTCAAAGATACTGATGCAATAAATAAAAATATTCCTGTAATCTCAACAGGTCTACTCTCTCTTGATGTGGCACTCGGAATAGGTGGTCTTCCCAGAGGAAGGGTTGTAGAGGTCTTTGGTCCTGAATCCTCTGGAAAGACGACACTGACACTTCATCTGATAGCGGAGTGCCAAAAGAATCAGGGAGTTGCGGTCTTTGTAGATGCAGAGCATGCCCTGGATCTGAAATATGCATCTCGACTTGGTGTAAAGGTGGACGACCTTCTCCTCTCTCAGCCAAACTATGGTGAAGAGGCATTAGAGATTGTTGAGACTCTCGTGAGATCAGGTGCAGTAGATCTTATAATTGTTGATTCTGTTGCCGCACTTGTTCCGAAGGCCGAAATAGATGGTGAGATGGGTGACTCCCATATGGGTCTTCAGGCAAGGCTTATGTCTCAGGCATTAAGGAAGCTCACTGCTGCGATCTCAAGATCAAATACGCTTGTGGTTTTTATAAACCAGATTCGAATGCAACTCGGTGTAACTTATGGAAATCCTGAGACAACTACAGGAGGTAAGGCACTAAAATTCTATTCTTCAGTGAGGCTGGATATTAGAAAAGTAGGAACAATAAAGAACGGCGAAGATATTGTGGGAGCCAGAACAAGGGTCAAGGTTGTCAAGAATAAGCTTGCACCACCGCATAGAGAGGTCGAATTTGATATCCTGTTCAATGAGGGGATGTCCAGAGAGGGAGATATTCTTGATACAGCGGCAAA
>JBBISZ010000144.1:0-7081 GCA_037441045.1 Deltaproteobacteria bacterium
AGGGGAGCTGGCTCAACTCATTTCATCCGAGATGGAACGGACTGATGTTTGCCTCAATGGGATATGTTGTGATAATGCCAAATATTACTGGTTCAACAGGATTCGGGCAGCAGTATGTAAATGAGGTCTCAAAGGATTGGGGCGGTGCACCTTTTGAGGATATAATTGGAATATTTTCATATCTTGAAAAGAGCGACTTTGGAGATCCCAACAAGGTATGTGCAATAGGTGGCTCTTATGGGGGTTATATGACAAACTGGATTCTTGGGCATACCGATAGATTTAAATGTCTGGTCTCTCATGCAGCACCATTTATTTTAATCAGCAAGTATGGATCCACTGATGAACTCTGGTTCCCCGAGTGGGAGTTTGGCGGTACTCCATGGACAGACAGAGAGCTGTATGAAAAATTTTCACCTCACAATTATGTAAAGAATTTCAAGACACCAACACTTGTCATTCATGGGGCAAATGACTTCAGAGTTCCACTGGAGCAGGCATTGAATGCGTTTACTTATTTACAGAAGATGAATGTTGAATCAAGACTGATTATCTTTCCAGATGAGGATCACTTTATAAAAAAGCCAAACAATCAGAGATTCTGGTATAAAGAAATTGAGGAATGGATAAATAAGCACCTCAAATAATACCATCGAGCGGCACCTGCTCATCCCCACCTGTCAGTTGGAGGAAGAGTTCTTCTAATCCCGCATCCTTATTGCCTGAGAGTCGGCGCATTCCATCAATATCACCTGAATAAATTAATTTTCCATGATGTATTATTGCGAGTTGATCACAGATTTCCTCAACGACCTGAAGGGTATGCGTGGACATAAAGACTGTGCATCCATTCTTTTTTGCGAGCTCATTTAGTACCCTTTTTAAGAGCCGTGCGCCCTTTGGGTCCAGACCTACAAGTGGTTCATCTATTACAAACAATGATGGTTTATGAATAAGGGCACCGCTTATTACAAGCCTCTGTTTCATTCCATGTGAATAGTTCTCTATAAGTTCATCCTTAAAATCAAATAATTCGAAAAGATTCAGGAGTTCCTCTGATCTTCTCAGGATCTCATCTCTGGTCAGGCGATAAATACCTCCAATGAAACTAAGATACTCCATACCTGTTAGTTTTTCATAAAGATATGGTCTATCTGGCACAAATCCGAGCGTAGTCTTTGCAGCAATTGGGTGGGTTAAGAGATTGTATCCATTGATATAAATCTCCCCTTTATCAGGTTTGAGTATTCCGCCTATCATCCTAATAGTTGTAGTCTTGCCGGCACCATTAGGACCCAGAAATCCAAAGATCAGACCTTTTGAGATATTCAGATTGATATTATCAACGGCGAGAAAGTCTCTGTATCTCTTTGTTATTGATCTCAATTCAAGGCTTTTTATTTCCACTCTATTACCTCTAATTTTATTTTGTTGATATATTTTGAAATTTCAAGAATCCTGTCCATACTTCCATATACAAGCCTGATGTGTCCAACATCTGCGGGTGATTCTCCCCATGTAGGGTCAAAGCTCCTCCATCTACCATCAGTGTAAGCCTCAACCCATGCATGATAGTAAAACTTGCCATTCAGGTATGCCAGTCCACCTGCAACTCTTGCAGGAATACCAATAACACGGGAAATTGCAACAAAAAGCGATGCGTGCTCATTGCAATCACCCTCCATATTTTTATATGTGTTGTATGCATCAGGTATCCCGATAACATTTCTCTTCTTAATACTGGAAAACAGGTAATCATTTATCCTTTCAAGTCTCTTTAGTTCATCCTCCTCATTTCCCACAATCTTTCTTGCAAGCGCTTTTATCTCTTCATTATCTACCTGAATAAATGGCTCTGAACTTAGATATCTTCTTTTCTCTCTATCACCAAGGAGCTCCATATTTTTATATAATAGTTCGCTTTCAATCGTCAGAATATCACCACTCAGTTTCTGTCTACCACCATTTAGCAATGGGGATAGCTCCACACCCGATATTTTAACTCTCATTTGAGAAATTGAGAAGATATCACCAATCTGTTTATCTACAGGAATTGTAAATTGAGAGATTATATCAAGCCCCTCAACTTCTTTCATATTTTCGTTATATATCTCTCTTAAAAGTTCAAAGCCTAAATCATTCTTCTCTTTGAGCGTCTTTCCGTTGAGGTCGATCCATGCATCTATTATATTATTCTTGTATTTTTTGCGAATGTGATAGGCAAAGACCTCTTCATTCATAATCTTGATCTTTTCATAGGAGAGGATCTCAACATCCACAATCTCGTCCGCAAAACCTTCCAGCGAAAAGATCCTGAAGCTCATCCTCTTTGAGGTATTGAGTTTTTTTCTTGCAATATATCTATTCAGATTTACATCCAGAAATATCGGAGATGAATTGTCCAGTTCTAACCCCTTAAACCCCTGTATGTTACTCGTTATTATTATCTTTTTACCTTCTGCCTTTCCGGTTACTATAAACTCCTGATCCTCAGAGTTTAGTTTAAAATAAAAAGCCTTTAGAATCATATCAGATGAAAGCTCTGCGGTACCCTCAATATCTACAAACCTTTTTGACCCCTTAATGGAAAATTTAATCTTTGATCTATGAGTCAGGACAAAATTTTCCCCCTTCTTCTCTGTGTGATTCAGGACATAACCTATCTTTTTATCCTGAAAATAGACTCCAAGATACTCCTCACTACCTGAGGCGAGTCCAGAGATGTTACCAAGTTTTGAGACATCTATATTCATTTTTTCTGTCTTAATCTTCTCAAGGACAAAAAGATATATCATGATCAGAATCCAAATAATAATAAATGCGTAAGAAAATATTTTGTATTTCTTTGAAAGCATAATTTATTTGAGTTTGCTATCCAGAAGTTCTTTATTAAATCCCACAATTATCTCTCCATTTATATCTATTACAGGTACACCGGAGCCTCGCATCCCTTTTGCTCTCAACTTTCTTAGCATCTCCTGCTGAGCAGAACTGTCCTTTTCTATATCTTTTTCAACAAAATTAATTCCCCGGGATTTTAAGTATTTTCTAAGTTGTGCACATACACCGCACCAGCTTGTAGTATAAATAGTAATTCCATTTGTGACAGACCTGTCTGCACCCGAACTCAGGGCGACCTGCCCAAACTCCTTGAGACTGCTCTCAAACTCGTATCGGGATGCCACTGTATATCTGTATCTACCATTTGAATCTGGTTGTGTAAGGTCGGCAAGATATATTACTTTGTGTGCCATTCTTTTTTCAGGGGGAAGTGAGAGATCGAAAACAATTACCTGCTTTCGGTATTCCAAGGGAATATCATCAATATTCTGAACATCCTTAAAATTTCCATCTTTATCAAAATATGAGAAAATAAGGTTCTTATTCTCTCTGGAGATGACTATTTCAGGCGGCAATACCTCTTCTGACTCGTTTTTATCTTTTACTTCCTGCTTTTTGCAGCCAAAAAAACTTAATAAAAGGATAAAACAGACAAATGTTAATAACAGGATAGATCTTTTCATCTTTAAGAGCTCCAAAACCTGTTTCTATATATCTCAAATATAACATGTTATTACAAATGAAAAAATGAGAATCCATATATTAATAACAGGTCTAATGGGTTATAATTGGCGGGTATTTTGTGTTACCTGATTGTCTTTAACTAGCTGAATTTATTGATAAAATATAAGTAGTTCAGGCAGTTTTGAATTATAGGTGCCAGTTACTTTCTAAGTTCAAAATATATAATCACTAATATCCCACAATAATTATATGATTTGCTACGAAATGGCGCCTGACACTATCATTAGTGATACTTTCTTTAAATACTTTATTATATCCTCAAGTTTTACAGGATTTATCCATTTTACCTCAGTGTCAAGAAGTGAGTAATCAAATTCATTAAGAATTTTTGCAATATAAAGCGGGGCAATACCCGCAGCCTTACTATTAGCATCGAGAAGCGCCTTTTTCATACTCAGGCCATCCTTGAGAAGAAAATATATATCTGCTATATCTTTTGGCATGCATCTATCAACAATAGCAGTAATCTTATTGGCAAGTATGTTTTCCTTTGAGTCTATTAATCCCAGAGCGGGATGATTTATTTTATCCCCAATATGAGTTGGAACATCATTTACAAATTCAATCTTTAAGTTTCTATCTTCAACAAAGATACGATAAAGATATTCTCCTTTGTAATCGATCTCTACAAGTGGAAACATAGCCTGTAATTTCTTGATCTGTACCTCTGCAACCATAGTAAAATCTGGCAAATAATTTACAAAATAATCAAGATCGTCAGAAAAACGGTGGTTATAATACCCCCTTGATAAGGCTGTTCCCCCGGTTAGATAAAATGGAGAATCTTTGAGTGCTTGGATAACCCTATCCTGAAGTGGATAGATATAATTAAAATAGAATTCTGCACGCAAATTCCATACCCTCTTTTAGTGTTTTATGCCTGATCCTTCTTTTAACATCCTCTGTCCATAAGCGACATAGTTCTTTTGGGTCGATTATTTTGACAATCTTAAACCAGTTCACACTTTCAATCAATCTAGCTATACAAAAAGCCTGGTCAGGCCATCTTTTCTGGAGTTTACCTGTAAGAATAGCGTAAAACTCCTCAATTGAAAGATTGAGGTCCCAAATGCACTGTTTGAGAATACTCTTCTGCTCATCATTAAGTTCTATCTTACACATATTTTTATTATATACTGATAAAGGGAATAGTCAAATGGAATGAAAGATTCTGATATCTGATTGGTTAACCTTAAACCTTAGAAAACAGAATGGGTAACATAACAAAGTGCCAGGTACTTTTTGCTCACTTTTTAGAGCTAACTCCTTGATAATATTGAATAATTAATAAATGCCTGCATTGTTTGTCATCCATAGGTGCCAGGTACTTTTCTGATAGGTTTTTACATAGAAATAGATTCTTATTCAGATAGGTTGTTTTCTGGCATGGAAGTTGACCATAAAAAGAAAAGAGGTAATAAAATGCCTTTGCTGAGTCAAATTTTGATCAAAGTGGTTTTGACAATAATCGCAGCATGCCCTAGCAATTCCCATGTTTAGTGGCTGTAGAGCTATAGACTCAATTATTTAGAGTTATATATGTTCTGGTGTAGGATTCTGGTTCTTTATATAGAAATCGGTTTGTTTATTTTGACAATAGAATGTTATTAAAATAACA
Organism: Deltaproteobacteria bacterium; assembly: GCA_037441045.1. Taxonomy (GTDB): domain Bacteria; phylum Myxococcota; class SpSt-1050; order SpSt-1050; family SpSt-1050; genus SpSt-1050. Next base: position 5,204 of record JBBISZ010000144.1, read on the forward strand.
GTTGAAGCATTTCTATATAGACACTGGTAGATTAATCCTCGTCTTCCCTCATAATTAAATCTATTCGAAATATATATCATTTTCTGTATGCCTCCTTCTCTTGTATTCATAGGCATTATCAAGCTGCTGTTAAGTGCTCTATATCTTTAGATAGTTTCACTATGTCAATAATATTTTTTATTCTATAAGTTCCTTTTTTTTCACTTCATTAACAGATTTGAGTCTGAGAACTCTATTTAGCGGTATATCCATTTCAGTATGGTAGCAGGTATTCTGACCTCATTTCAATCTATTCTCATTCACTAAAAGATAATAGATGGTTGCTTTTTTTCAATTATTTTGAGGAAACAAACTATCTTCAAAGAGATTATTTTTGAGGAACGCAGATCCCTATTTGTAGTGCTTAGAAAATTGATATAATAAAGTTTTTAGCGTATAAATTACAATAAAGCAGAAATTCTGTAATTACTTCTCTTCCAGTTTTTTCAAAAGGCGCGATAATTTCTCATCTAATTCATCTATGTGTTCATACAATTTCTGAATATCTTTTCGGGTTGGAAGGTTGAGTGAATTTAATACAACTTCCATATTCTTATTTACTCTTCCGCGAGCTGTAATCGCTTTGGCGATTATATTTTGTACCAGATTTAATATCTTTTCATTTGATAAAATTTTGTTTGAGATAAGACTGAGTGTCTCTTCCCATTTTTCAATCATTTCGTCTACGACTTTATTTTTCTTCTCTGTCATCTCTTTCTTCCTTTCTATATTGTCATACTTTGTAATCTTCTTATTCTCTCCTCTACAGGTGGATGGGTGGAGAAGATTCTCAAAATTGATTCACCTGAAAGAGGGCTATAAATATACATATGTGCAGTTGCCGGATTGGGTGCAATTGGGATACTTGCTGAATATCGGGATATCTTGGCAAGGGCAGAAGCCAGTCCATGAGGCGTTCCGGCTATACGGGCACCACTCTCATCTGCCTGATACTCTCTTGTGCGTGATATCCACAATTGAATTATCATTGCAAGAATGGGTGCAACTATTATCATTAATAATCCGAAAAGTGCGTTTGAACCGCCTCTTGAATCATTGTCTCTTGAACTTCCGGCAAACATAGCTCCCCAGGCAAGCATCCTTGCAAGCATTGTTATTGCGGCGGCAAGGGTTGCGGCAACTGTTGAGATCAGAATGTCTCTATTTTTTATATGTGCAAGTTCGTGGGCGAGCACACCTCTGAGTTCATGTTCATCCAGAATATCCATCAGCCCTGTGGTTACTGCTACGGCTGAATGTGATGGGTTTCTACCTGTGGCAAATGCGTTTGGCATAGGTGTGTCAATAATATACACTCTGGGTTTGGGTATTCCTGCAGAGTATGATAACTGTTCAATAAGACTGTGTAATTTCGGTGCATCTGTTGGGGTTACCTCCTGCGCCCCCGAAGAGAAGAGAACAATCTTATCCGAAAACCAGTATGCAAAGAAATTCATAAATCCCGCAAAAACAAGTGCAACAACAAGCCCCTGTCTGCCGCCAGCAATCTGCCCGATAAAAAGTATAATTCCAGACATAAGTCCCAGAAGGAGAACTGTCTTTATAGAGTTTGTCATTTCCTCTTTAACCTCCTCATATAATACCAACAAGAAATATAATCACATTATTCCTGAATATCAACTGTAAAAGAAAAACAGTCTTGCAAAAATAGTATTTTCTCTCTACTTTGCCTATTCTAACATTATGATTCATTTGTTGCCAACGGTATAGTAAAACGGAGATGAATAAGAATAAACTACTTTAATTTTGCCATTAATGGTTGAGTTGTGGTTTCAATTTTAAAATGTCACACTTAATTCCAGATTTAAAATGTCACAT
>JBBISZ010000145.1:0-7051 GCA_037441045.1 Deltaproteobacteria bacterium
GTATGTCCGTATCTGAATCTCAATCCTCTCACCTTTGGGACCAAGCACCGTAGTATGAAGTGATTTGTAACCGTTATTCTTGGGAAGCGCTATAAAATCCTTAAATCTACCAGGGATCGGCTTCCAGTTTCCGTGAATTATTCCAAGAACTTCATAACACTCCTGTATAGTATTAACCAGGACACGGAAGGCCAGAATATCATATATCTGATTCAGATCCACATTCTGAGCCTTCATCTTTCTATATATTGAATACAGATGTTTTACCCTGCCCATTATCTCACATTTAATATTTCCTGCTTCAATTTTCTCCTGCAGGATCTTCTTGACATCCTCAATATATTTTTCTCGCTCAGCCTGTTTCATTGCGAGATTGTCCATCAACATCTGATATTCCTTAGGATAAATATATTTAAATGAAAGATCCTCAAGCTCGGTCTTTATCCAGGAAATACCCAGCCTATTTGCAATGGGGGCATAAATATCCATTGTCTCTTTTGCAATCCTTATCCTCTTCTCAGGAGGCATTGAATCAAGCGTTCTCATGTTGTGTAGTCTATCGGCAAGCTTAATAAGGATAACCCTTATATCGTTGGACATTGCAATAAGCATTTTTCTGAAATTTTCGGATGCCTCCATCTCCTTACTTGAAAACTGCATTGAGGATATCTTTGTTACCCCATCTACCAGATTTGCAACCTCCTCCCCAAATATTTTGGTCATCTCCTCCTTTGAAACATCAGTATCTTCAAGCACATCGTGTAAAAATGCCGCAGCAATAGATGCAACATCCATCTTGAGCTGTGTCAGAATCCCCGCCACCTCCATTGGATGTGTAATATACGGTTCTCCATCCTTCCTGACTACCCCTGCATGCTGATTATAGGCGTATATATATGCCTTTTTTATTAAATCCAGATCAGCATCAGGATTATACTCGCTGACAGCGTCCAAAATATCGTTAACTCTTATCAAGGCTCCACTCCTCGGGATACAAACCAATATAATAGCAAATATATTCCATTTAAGTAAACATAAAAATAAACATTAGAAATTTGCGACATTCAATACAGGTTAAAATCTGTGTAATATATATATGACAATTATTTCTTATAAGTAAAATTTGTATCTTTTTTATAATTGACAAGTTGGATAATATATACTCTATTACCAGAACTACTTTCTGGTTATTTTGTTATTAAACCATTTTAAGGAGGTTTTTTAATGAGAAAGTTGTTCCTGGTATTACCAGCATTATTACTGATTGTCCTCAGCGGACTAACTGGCTGCTCAAGTGATGATAACAATAACACTACTGGTGATGTATCTATCACTGATGCAGTAACCGATACCACCCCCCAGTGTGCCGCTCTAAACCAGGCATGTCAGAAGACAGATGACTGTTGCGAAGGGCTCGAATGTAACCCCAACACAAATACCTGCAAGAAACCACTTCTGGACAACGGAAATCTCTGTTCGTCTGATGATAATTGTAAATCCGGGCTCTGCTACGGAGTAACAGCCAATATTAAAAACTCATACTGTTCAAAGACCTGTAATACAGACTCCGACTGTGCAGGATTCGCTGGCGGAAAGAATTACTGCTGTACATACGATTCTCTTGACTCAAGCAAGAAGATCTGCATATACACAGACGGGGGGTGCACTCAGAAGAATGGAGAAGCAGGGGCAAGCTGTGAAAAGCTTGGGAACGTAGCCTGCAAACCCGGCGAAACTTACTGCGTTGGAGAAAGAGATGACGACGGTCTCTATAAGGCTGGCTCTGTTTGCTCAAAGAAGTGTACAAAGTCAGCAGATTGTACCGAATTTGGTAATACCATAGGTGGTTATTCAATGAACTGCTATGAATGTTTGAACTCTGCTCAGTATGGCACTGCGATGTGTATAAAGACCGACAGATGTGTAAACTTCTGTTCAACAGAAAAAGATTGTATATATCCTCATGAGACATCCTGTGAATACTCGCTTGCACATGATGGATATGTCTGTCAGTCATGCTACTATGGAGACACCTGCAACGATGACAGTGATTGCAAGGGAGACATGAAGTGCACCGAATCAAAGACGGGCAGCAAGAATGGCAAAAAATATTGTATGTCCTGTTCTCCCAACAGATTCAGACCCGACTGCTATGGAGATGTTACCTGTGGTGAGAACGAGAAATGTCAGATGTCCTTCACTCTGGATACGACTGGACAATCTATTATGGGACTCAATACGAAATGTGGTGAACTCTGTGAACTCTCAAAGGGCGGAAAGAAGGCTGGCGAGGATTGCTTACAGGACGATGACTGTTGCTCACTCTTCTGCATGGAAGGGAAGTGCGCAAACTTCTGCCATCCATCCTGCAAAAAGATTGACGAATCCTGCAAGGTTGATGGTGACTGCTGCAGCCTCAAATGTCTCAACAACAAGTGCGTTGCAAATATCGACTACCCCGATGAAAATTCAGTATGTAACTACGGTAACGGCTTTAAGGGCGTTTGCAGAGATGTTGGAATGAGCCTTGATCAAGCTGGTTGCACTGTTGTTAATATGGGTATCTGCATACCTACAGTATATCAGGGCGACAAACCGACTCAGTGTGAAAAGCCATCCGATTGCAAGGTGGAAGGTGAGATATGCAAACTGATCTTTGGAAATGACGAAAATACTATAGATGAAGATAATACGCAGGCTATCTGTGCAAAGGAATACTCTGCTGCAAGCAAACCCGGTCAGGCATGTCAGGCATCATTTTCCTGCAGTACAAATCTATGTCTGAGAGCAGGATTCTGCTCTGGCACATGCGATACAGTTGGTGCAACCTGTAATTATGGCAATGCCGGTAATTACAACTGGTTATGTATGCCACAGCCCCTATCTGAAACTTCAGAGGGTGTAATCCAGACCAATCTCTGTATTCCAGTTGAAGGATCAGGAAAAGAATGTAATGGTGACAAAGACTGTTCAAACGGAGAAGTCTGTAAAATGACTGGATTTGACGACAAGAACCATAAGATTATCTCTGTATGTTCAGTGCCCACTAAAGATAGTGCTGGACAACCAGGGGCTGGCTTTGATGGAGATTGCATATTCTGTTCAGCAGATGAGATCTGCCACGAGGGATGCATTGACAAACCCTGTGCAAATGACCTGTGTCTCAACAACGGGAAATGCTCAAGCATCTGTAAGACAAATTCTGACTGCCCTGCAGGCTATGCATGCTATGAGTCTTTCCTTGGACTCGGCACCCTCTATCAGGGAATCTGTATACCCATTACTGAAATATCCTGCAACCCCTGCTCTGATGATGCATATTGCAACAGCAGCAACCCGGATTACAACAATCCAAATCCTTCCAACAGATGTGTTGCGGTGCCCGAAAATGGCTCAGACAAGTTCTGTCTTGCCAGCTGTGATCCACAGGTTCAGGGAGCATGTCCTCAGGACTTTACCTGTAAAGATGTTCAGGGTATAAATCTCTGTGTACCAAACAGCAACAGCTGTGTACAATAAGACTTGGTAACCTTTTTTATTAAAAGGCGAGGCTCACAACCTCGCCTTTTTTTTAAGTCAGTTGATGTCAGAAAGAGATAAGTTAGAAAAAGAAGATAATATCTCTATAGAGAAGTCAGAGAAGAGAAGTCTCAAACTTATACTCATTTTTGAGATGCTAATCTTTACTATAGTGTTCTCATATCTGGCGATATTGAGACACAATAGAGTAAATAGTGCAAAGTATGATCTGGGACTCTTTGATCAAATAATCTACAACATTGCACACGGAAGACTCTTTGAAAGCACCATAAAAGGGTTCAACTATCTCGGAGATCACTTTTCACCTATTCTTATAATTTTTGCGCCTCTCTATTGGATCTGGGAAGATGTGAGAATTCTTTTAATTGCGCAGGTTGTAATTGTCTCTTTGAGCGGATACTATGCGGGACTACTATCCTACTACCTCACAAAAGATGTCAAACTATCAGCCTCCTTCTGTCTCGCTATACTTGCAAATGCAAACATTATATTGATTGTTCTATTTGATTTTCATCCCGAGACGATCTCCGTATTTCTATTTACATACATTATATATCACTTTACAGCAGGAAATATCAAAAGGGTCTTTATTGGTTCATTAATTGCTCTTACAATAAAAGAAGATGTCTCCATTACAGTCTTTTTTACAGGATTGGTATTTACAATACTCAGTAAAAACAGGAGATATCTGATTCTCTCTGCATCGTCGGCTCTTTACTTCATTCTGGTTATGAAGGTTTTTATCCCACATTTTAGACCACAGATTTATTCAGGAGACTATCTATATCTGGAGCGTTATTCATATCTGGGAAGCAATTTCAAAGAGGTCATACTCTCTATCCTTTCAAACCCGATCTATCCTGTTGTCAAAATGTTCAAATGGACAAAACTCAAGGCACTTCTGAGATTGTTTTACCCCACTCTCTTTATGAATTTTCTATCCCCTGTGTTTTTAATAGCCATAATCCCGATTTTATATATAAATTGGATACCTAACTACCCTGCACAATTTGCCCTTAAATATCAATATCTGAATATAGCCGTACCTCTCATAATCTCATCCTCCGTATATGGTTATCTCAGATTGAGAAAACTACTAACAAAGAACAAATTTCTTAATAACAATCTCAGCCTATTTGTTTCAACCCTGATGACTATCTTTGCAATCGGAAATATCTTAATATTAGTAAATACCACTACAGAATTTAAATACTTTCAGGTCAATCACTATAACAATGCCTTTTACAGGGTAAAAGAGATGATACCCGATGATGTACCTCTCGCCACAATAAATGCCTTTGGTCCTCATTTCACACACAGAAGAGAGATTGAATTTGCAGTCCCGTTTAATCTTCATATGTACCATTATAAAAAAATGGGGCTCAAGATGTTCTCGGATGCACCATATCAGCTGCTTCTAAAAAAGGGGGATACCACTTCTGACCCCGAAATTTGTAAAAACAGGATAAAGGAATTGATTGAAAATTTAAATTATTCTGTTATATTTGACGAAGACGACGTATTATTGCTGGTCAGGAATAGATGAAAAAAGTTATTTTTATCTTATTTACATTGTTTTCCCTTAATCTTATGGCTCAGGAGAAGGGTAGACTCGGACTTTTAAATGTAAAGAGCAGCAATATAGACAGATCCATCCTGAATGCAATAGACAAGGCAATCAAACAGAATCTGATCAACTCAAATAGATATATCCTCATTCTTCAGGATGAGATGGAAAAATCGCTCGGCTTTTCACCTGTTCAGGCAATGGACAACTGCAAGTCTGATATTATGTGCATCTCTCAAATGGGCGACCTCATCAAGGCTCACTGGATTCTCTCTATCTCCCTGATGAAGGAAAAGGGAAATGTAATTCTGAGAGGCATACTCTACAATATACCCAACGCCCGAATAGATTTGAGACTACTTAAAAGTTTTAAGATGAGCGAATCGCTTGTAAATGACATCTCCTTATATGTTGAAGATGCCCTTAAAAAAATAGGGACAGGCTCAATAAATGTTAATGCACCTGAGGATTTTCAGGTATTTATAGATGGAAATTTTTACTCCAGCGCGCCTGTTGTTGTGGATGGGCTTGCAAGTGGAATACACAAGGTACGCATAAAGAAGGGGGAGACAGACTGTCTTGTTAAAGATGTGGATGTATCTGCCTCCGAAATCTCAGAAGTAGAACTAAAGGTATGTGGCACAGAGCAGGAATCTGGACAGTCACTATCCACAATCAAAGATAGTAAGCCTATCAAATTTTACGAACAGCCCTCATTTATAGTCTCCTCTTCTGCTGCGCTAATGTTCCTTTCAACAGGGATTGTGCTTGGAATTCTTTCAAAATCGGACGAGGATAAGGTCAGAAATGCAAAGTGCGAATCTGCATCTGATAGAGACTCATTATGTCAACAGATAAATGCAAAGGAACTTCTGGACTCTGCAGATACAAAGGCAAAGGCTGCAAATATATCATACGGACTTGCCACAGCAGCCACACTCACAGCGACAGGTCTGGGTATTCATTATTATCTGAAGAGCAAAAAAGTATCAGCCACAGTTAGTGCTACAGATAGATTTATTAACATTTCATTGAGTTTTTAACGATGAAACATATATCCTTCATTTTCATAGTCCTGCTGTTTATCACAACCTGTTTTGTAGACACAGAGAATGCACCATGCATCTCCTCAAACAACTGTCCATCAGGACAATACTGCAGTAAAGATGACTACAGGTGCCACAAGACCTCTTTTGAGCCTTACTCCTGTGAAAAATCAGAATGTAATGAGAAGGAGTTCTGTTATCCTGTAGACAGGACATGTCATCTCATTGACGAGATAGGATTTGATTGTGAATCATACTTCGATTGCCCGCCTGGCCAGTTATGTAACGGAGATAAAAAATGCGAACCCCCAGAAGAGCCTCAGTGCAAAGATAACAATGAATGTAAAAAAACTAATGTTGAAGAGGCGACCTGTTCCGATGGGGTCTGCCATATAAACAAATGCAGCCTTGGATTCAGTGATAAGGATATGGATTTTTCAAACGGTTGTGAGAATATGCTCCCATGTTCAGATGATGGCAAAGAACCTTATGAGGAATGCACGGGCAACAATGTCTGTAAATGTAACTCAGACTGTATTATCCTGAGCAATTTTTATGGAGTAAACTACGATAAAGGCTCCTGCCTCACACGTTGTTCGCCCACAGATGTAAACAAATCTTTTGACAATATGCTCTGCTCCTGCACTGCAAATGAGATGGGTGTCTGCAAGAGGGCAAATCTCTTTGAGACTGCCATGCTAACCGGAAAAGTGCGAGCAAAACTTACAGAAACCTGCGATGATTTTATTAATGGCTCTACAGTCTTTCAGGAAATATCATTTAAGATGGCGGGAAATACTTCATACTACAATAGAGGATCCGCCTGCAAAAAGACCGAAGACGGAAAGCCAGTAATAAATGTCTCATTATTTAAGATTTGCACATTGCTCCCCTGCAA
>JBBISZ010000146.1:0-7041 GCA_037441045.1 Deltaproteobacteria bacterium
CAATAGGCATATCCATAAACATTAGTGACCATGATACCTCAGAACCAAAATAGGTCTTGGCAGAAAATCTGAATTCATAATCTGCCTTTGCAACAGGATATGGTATAAGTGGTAAATCATAGTATCCAGGCATAGCCTGTGGGGGGAAGTCTTCAATCCATACCGTAGGATCTTCTACTCTAAGATTTGGCTGTGATGATGAAGAGTTTATCTCTCCAAATTTCTTACCATTCTCATCATAAAGTGTTATTGTAATACCGCTATATCTCATCTCCGGAAACGCCCCCCACATAATAAATTTCCATCTGAGATGAGACTGCCCACCTTCATTGACACGCGATATGTCAGAAAAATCGAGTCTTATGCCCTCTTCTGCAGCAGTATAGATAGGATTATATCTGGCTTCCGCAAATATCTGAAATACCTCTTTTGAGTATTTGAAAGCCTCCTCCATGGCTGCCCTTTGTTCTGCGTATTTTTTATCTGCTTTTTCGCCGATCATAGCGAGCTGTGTTCCGGTCTCTTTTCCTCCCTCTGAATATTCTTTCCATTTTTTATCGATGTCCATTTCTTTGCCGTATTTTGTGTAGATCTCTTTTATCTTATTTATGTGGGTCTTGATGAGGGAGGTGATCTCGTTTGTATATTGACCCTTATTTTTTGCAACTCTCATCCATGCATTTTTTATGATAAAATCAAGGGCAAGATTTTTCTTTTCTATCTCGTAATTTCTCTCTGCATTAGTCTTGTTGGCATAGATAATCAGGTATATGATTACTCCACCGATTATCAGTATGCCCAGAAGAGAGAGTAGAAATTTTTTGAATTCCATAAAAGAACTCCTTTTGAAAAATCTTGGAGTATACTATACAAATCAAATATGAAATGCAAGAATAAAATAATAATGCTAATATCATTAGATTTGACTTATCAGCTATGTTGACTTATAAATCCTCAACATTTTCTGGAGGATTGATTATGAATAAGGATATTGCAGTTATCGGTTCTGGTTACTGGGGGAAGAATATTGTAAGAAATATGTATCAATTGGGAAGGCTCGGTTATGTATGTGACAATAACAAAGCCGCACTTGAAAATATCAAATCGGACCTTGAGGGTGTGAAGTTTGTTAGTGATTATGAAGAACTTCTGAAAAACAAGGATATTAAGGGGGTAATGATAGTTACTCCTGCAATAACTCATTTTACGCTCGCGAGAGATTTCCTGAATGCGGACAAGAATGTGTTTGTTGAAAAGCCGATTTCTATCAGGATAGAAGAGGCTCTTGAACTTGTAAATATTGCAAAGAAGAGGCAGTTACGCCTGATGGTAGGGCATATATTGCAATACCATCCTGCCATAAAGAGGATAAAAGAGCTGGTTTTCTCAGGAGAACTTGGGAAACTGTACTACCTGTTTTCCAATAGACTCAATATCGGGAAGATAAGGACTGAGGAGAATATACTCTGGTCATTTGCACCACATGATATCTCGCTTATACTTTCGATTGTGCAGGATGAACCAGTGGAGGTTGTAAGTTGTGGCAATACCTATCTGCAGAACCATGTAGAGGATGTGACACTTACATATCTTAAATTTAGAAATGGCATAAATGCCCACATTTTCGTCAGCTGGCTCAATCCATTCAAGGAACAGAAATTTGTTGTGGTGTGTGAGAAAGGTATGGTCGTCTTTGATGATACCTTAAAAAATGAGAAACTTTCATTATATAGACATAACGTTCACTGGGAACAGGGACAGATACCGGTTGCAAAAAAATCCGAAAGGGAGATTCTCGCGATACCTGACCTTGAGCCTCTCAAGGAGGAGTGCAGGCAGTTTTTAAGATGTGTAGATGAAGGCGTTGATGCCATTAGTTCTGGAGAGGAAGGACTCAGGGTTTTGAGGGTATTGAATGCTGCTCAGGAGTCATTAAAGAGGAATAAACCAGTTGGTCTGGATCTGGAAAAGGAGAAGAAACCCGTTGATTATTTCGTCCACCCGAGCGCGATAATTGATGATAATGTAGAGATTGGTAAGGGAACAAAGGTATGGCATTTTTCACATATTTTATCGGGCTCAAAGGTAGGTGAAAGGTGTGTGCTCGGACAGAATGTAGTGGTGGGACCGGATGTCACAATAGGTAATAATTGCAAGATTCAGAATAATGTGTCTGTCTATAAGGGTGTAACGGTTGAGGATGATGTCTTCATGGGTCCTTCAATGGTCTTTACGAATGTCTATAATCCAAGGGCATTTATTGAGCGCAAGAGTGAGTTTTTACCAACTCTTCTGAAAAAAGGCTGTTCAATAGGAGCAAATGCAACAATTGTATGTGGCAATACTATAGGTGAGTATGCCTTTATAGGGGCGGGTGCAGTTGTAAAAAGTGATGTAAAACCTCATGCTCTGATGGTGGGTGTGCCTGCGCGTCAGATTGGCTGGGTATGTTTTTGTGGAACTACATTGAAATTTTCCAAGAATAAGGCTGTGTGCAGGTATTGTGGTAAACATTTTAAATTGGGGAAGAATTCAATAATTTTTATTGGAGATAAAGGAGAAATTATATGATACCTATGCTGGATTTGAAAAAAGAGTATGAGCTCCTGAGAGATGAAATAACTTCTGCAATTGAGTCTGTCATGGCTCATCAACAGTGGATAAATGGGCCAGAGGTAAAGAAGTTTGAAGAGGCTATATCAACCTTTCTGGGGGTAAAATATGCTGTTGGTGTCAATTCTGGAACAGATGCGCTTGTTATTGCACTGCGGTCTGTCTGTTATAAGTTGAGAAAAGAACAGAGATTTAAGGGAGAGGATGAGATAATTACCACACCGTTTACATTCACAGCCACAGGGGAGACTATTCTGAGATCAGGTGCCACATGTGTCTTTGCTGATATTGATGAAGACTATAATATCTCACCTGAGAGCATTAAAAAATCTATTACAAAAAAGACAATAGGAATTCTGGCAGTTCATCTTTATGGAAATCCGGCAAAGATGGATGAGATAAACAGGATTGCCAGGGAGAATAATCTCTTTGTAATTGAGGATGTGGCTCAGGCATTCGGTAGCAAAATTGGTGATAGGTATACAGGTACTCTTTCTGATGCAGGGGCTTTTAGTTTCTTCCCTTCTAAAAATCTGGGTGCGTTTGGAGATGGGGGCATGGTGGTTTCAAATAGTGATGAGATAAAAAACTTTTCAACTTATTTAAGAAATCATGGCGGAAGGGATAAATACAATGTTGAATTTGAGGGTTATAATTCAAGGCTTGATACCATTCAGGCGGCAATACTCCTTGTAAAACTTGGTCATATAAAAGATTTTATTGAACGAAGAAGGGCAGTTGCAAACAGGTATAAAGAAGGACTTAAGGATATCAGTCTCTTAAAAATGCCTGAAGAGAGAGAAGGTGGTTTGCATACATATCATCAGTTTACTATAAGGGTGCTTGAAAATAAGAGAGATAGGCTTGCAGAACTTCTTAAAAAGAATGAAATTAGTACAATGGTTTATTATCCCGTTCTGTTAAACAGGATGAAGGTATTTGAAGGCAGGTCAAGGGTATATGATGAACTTAAAAATTCTGATAGATTTTCAAAAGAGGTAATAAGTCTTCCCATAGGTCCTCAACAGAGTATGGAGACAACTGATAAGATTATTGATGCAATAAGAAAGGTTGCCAGGGAATTATGAAAAAAAAGAAGGTGCTTTCCATAGTTGGAGCGAGGCCTCAGTTTATTAAACTCGCTCCTATCAGTATGGCTCTTTCAAAATATAAAGAACTGGAGCATGTAGTTTTACATACAGGCCAGCATTATAGTTATTTGATGTCTGATGTGTTTTTTGTAAATTTTCAGATGAAGAAACCTGATATCAATCTATATGTTGGCTCAGGATCTCACCACTATCAGACGGGTGAGATGATAAAGGGTATAGGGAATGAGATTGAAAAACTCAAACCTGATATCGTATTAATATATGGAGATACAAATTCTACTCTTGCAGGTGCAATTGCCGCATCCAAACTAAAGATTCCTGTTGCACATATTGAGGCAGGACTCAGGTCTTATGTAAGAGATATGCCTGAGGAGATCAACAGGGTTGTCGCAGATAGGTTATCTGACTTTTTGCCCCATCGGGAGAGGCTATCTCCAATCTAAAAAAGGAAGGTATAAAATATCTAATTTCAAAATCATCCGGATTTAAGAAGGGTAAACCTCCTTTTGTGATTAAATGTGGAGATTTGATGTATGATATATTAAGGGCTTACTTGAAAAGAATAGATGATGAGAAAGAGATACTCAGAAGATGTGCTGTGACCGCAAACAGATATGCGATTGCCACTATCCACAGGGCTGAGAATACTGACAATGCTGAGAACCTTTTGAATATATTTGAGGCGCTAAGAGAGATATCATGGAAAATCCGTCTGATAATTCCCCTTCATCCACGGACTGAAAAGGTTATAAAAGAGGATAAGAGATTTGAGAAATTTCTGTGCATGCAGATCCTTAATCCACTCACATATAGAGAAATGCTGGTTGTAGAGAAGAATTGCAGAATTATCTTTACTGATTCTGGTGGTGTTCAGAAGGAGGCATTCTGGTTCAAAAAGCCGTGTATTACTATGCGTGATAGGACCGAATGGGTTGAGACAGTCAAATATGGATACAATATACTGACAGGGGCAAATAAGGACAGGATTCTTAAGGCATTTGATAAGATGATGAATAATTTTAATCCTGATAAGAGATTTTCAAATATTTACGGAGATGGAAGGACATCTATAAAGATTGCAAAGTATATCAGAGATTATTTATGCAAATAGTCGACTTTTTTATTGAACCATTTAAGCTGCTTTACAATTACAGGAGGTTGCTTATAAATATCTCCTACAATGAGATCAGAGGCAGGGTAGCGGGCTCATTTCTTGGATTGGCGTGGTTGGTCCTGTATCCGCTTCTTCTTCTCTCTGCTTATGCATTTGTATATATCTATGTTTTTAGCATCAGATTTCCGATATTTACTACATACGAATATATTGTCCTGATATTCTGCGGGCTTGTGCCTTTTATATCATTTGCAGATTCTCTCGGAAACGGTGTTGGGGCTGTAACAGGTAATGTAAATCTGATAAAGAATGTCATCTTCCCCATAGAACTGGTGCCAGTAAAGACGGTTATTGTATCACAGATATTACAGGTTGTAGGACTATCTCTTCTGATAATTGCATCTGCCTTCTTTAAGAGGATTACTATCTATTTACTGATGTTGCCTGTAATATGGATATTACAGATAATGTTTACAGTTGGGGTTATATGGATTATCTCCTCAATAAATGTATTTGTTAGAGATCTTTCGCAGATCATGAATGTAATAGTACTCTTTCTGATGCTCGTAAGCCCCATAGCATATACACCTGAGATGGTGCCTGAGGGGATGAGACCACTTTTGAAGATCAACCCACTCTTTTATATTATTACAGGTATTCAGGATGCAGTGATGATTGGAAGGCTCACAGATATTTCTCTGCTATTGGTATTTTTTAGTATTACCATGATTTTCTTTATTTTTGGGTATCATCTTTTTATGAGGTTAAAGAGGGTTTTTGCTGACAATGTCTAATATAGCAATAAAGGTCACATCGCTTGGCAAGGCTTATAGACTCTACAAAAAGCAGTCTGATAAGATTCTTGATTCACTCGGAATAAATAGACTCCTTTTCTATAAAAAAAATTACTATCAGGAGTTATGGGCTCTCAAGGACATTAATCTGATAGTTGAAAAGGGAGAGCGAGTTGGAATAATTGGCAGAAATGGAGCGGGCAAGAGCACTCTATTAAAAATTATAGCAGGGAATATCACCCCTTCTGAGGGGAAGATTATTGTAAATGGCAGGGTGGATGCTCTTATGGAGCTGGGGACTGGTTTTCATCCCGAATTTACAGGACGGGAAAACATAAAGGCGGCTCTGGGACTTTATGGATTTACTTACAGGGAGATAAAGAGGCTTGAAGAGGAGATAATAGATTTTGCGGAACTTGATGAATTTATAGACTATCCTATCAAGACCTATTCAGCAGGAATGTATGCCAGACTTGCATTTTCTGTCTCCACAATGTTAAAGCCTGATATTTTGATAATAGACGAGATCCTTGGCGCAGGTGATGCGTATTTTGCTGGAAAATGTATTGATCGTATGAAGCGACTTACAGAGGATAGCGGTGCAACTGTCCTTTTTGTCTCACATGATGTATCATCTGTACAGAGATTGTGTGAAAGGGCTATCTTTATTGAAAAGGGGAAGGTAGTTGATGATGGAGAGACTCTGCCAGTAATAAAAAAGTATACAGCCCTCGTAAGAGAACTGGAGAATAATAGGCTGAGACTTAAGAGTCTGGGGCTTCAAAAAAAGGATGCTCTGGTTATCAATACAGAATATGGAAAGAATAATCTACTGTTTCACTTTATTGAGAATGGCTGGAATGATATAAAGTGTAAATATCCTGTCTCTAAAATAACGCTTCTAATTGATGATAAATATACTGAGGCTCTTAATATCGGTGAACCGATGGATAATGATAATACACAGAAGGCATACATTATTACATCTGCAGGTTACACAGAGTGGAGCAACCCTGAGAAGATAGATGGATCTGTATTTAGATCTGTTATGGATTGCGATGGGATATATAAGCATGCCCCATTTATCTTCAAATTTCCTGAATTTATAGAACGATTTGATAAAGTAAAATTAAGAGTTGAATATTATGATAATACGAATGGTATGCTTGTGTTGGAAATATATAATGGAAAGAGTTATATTAAAATAGGTGAAATAACATACAAATCAAGTAATCAGCTTCAGGAGATGGAGTTTGATATCACAACAATTTTGAAAGAGTTTGGAAATCTGTCTGAGGATAATAGTATCAATGAGATTGAGAATGAGGATATCAGGCCAAATCAGGTGATTACAAAGGGGGATGTTTATGGAGATATGAGAGAACTCATAGAAAGAGTACAGATATTT
>JBBISZ010000147.1:0-7012 GCA_037441045.1 Deltaproteobacteria bacterium
CCGGATCTACAATTTTGACATCATTCAAATCATTACTTATATCCAGCGAATTCTGCTTGTCTTTCTCATCTGAACAATATACCATTACCGAGTAAAATATAGAAATTAACAAAAAAATCTTGCAAATCTCAATGATTCCTCCCAATAGGCTTGCATTGTACAACATTAATATTTGAAACCAAAAGAAATAAACATATCTGCTCAATTCTGGCTTAAGATAATTGTATTTTTATAGCATAAGTGTTTTTATTTCTACCCCTAAATTGTCAATAGGTGTTATGTATAGAGACTGCAAAGTACTTAAATAGAATGCAGAATTACATATTTTCATAATGTATTGAAAAATGACGGATAGATAAAAAATGAGTTATGAGGGGTTAAATGAAAAAATATATTCTTGTTAATTTAATGCTAGAAAGCAAAAAAGTTACTAAAAAAGTAACTGGCACTAATTACTGAAGACCAGATCCATACCCTTAATAATTGTTAATAATATCGATATATTAGCAATAATGCCGGAATAAAAAGTACCTGGCACTTGTAATATGGCACTTATAACAATCTAAAACCGATTTTCAATCAAATTTTAATAAGCAAATAGATGTCGGGATTGTATCTGGCACCTATTGCCGATAACTTCTTGATAACTTCTTTATTGTTCTAAATATATCCAATAATATCAAAGTATTAGATGTTTAAAGTAACTGGCACTATTTAAGTCATAAATTTTGTTTATTAATACCAATCTAACCATTGACAGTTCTTGCTAATGGCTCAACCAGATACCTGATTTTTCTCAAATATAAAATATTCTTTGATCCAGTTAATTATTTTCTCCCCCCTACCACCATAGATTTAAAATCGAACCTAAAATTTTACAAGATGAAACTTAAAAAGTACCTGGCACCAATCGCAAATAACTTTTTATAATTGAAACAATTTCCAACAATATCAATATATTAGCAAAACATTACCCCATATAAAGTACCTGGCACTACTTTTTTTACTTTTATTTAGCGGTCTTAAGCCCATACGGTTTTATGGACTGTGGGCCATAATTGTACCCGGCACTTCGTCTATCTCAAGCTTATTTCTAATCGAATTTAGAGATTATGATTATCTGAAGAGATCTTCTGATTATAAAATTAATTTATGGGCTGTGAAATTTAATAAAAAAGCCCTGCAGAAGAGATTTCCGCAGGGCTTGGGGTGGTAAAAAAGTAATATATTAACTACCTTGGAAGGCAGCATGCCCCATCAAAACAGGCATATCCTTCTGGACACATATTATTTGAGTCGCATGGGGCAAATGTCTCAATACAATCACCGTGGCATTCACCTTGGTAAGCAACTTCGACATTTGCACACTTTGCCTCACATTCATTTCCGTAAGTCTTTCCATCTGTTCCGCAAACAGGTGCATAGTATAGAGGGCATACACAGGATGTCATCTGACAGCAACCATTGATGCATATACTCCCGGGTTTACAATCACTATCCATATTGCAGGCAGGTTGATCGGAGGTGCATGCATTGGTATAACATTCTTTATAGGTCTCATTTCCATTTTCATCATAACAGACTCTGCAAATGCCACCAGTTGAAGGATCTTCATACTCCTTGCAATATCCATTACCTTTGCACTCTTTTTTTGTTACATTTCCATATTGATCATAACAGACTGTACAGATGTTGCCACTTGGATCGTTAAATGTTTCACACTTTTCTATTGGTGAACAATCTTTTGAAATTATGTTCCCATTGAAGTCCACACAGATATTGCAGACTTGATTATCATCATAAGTCTGTCTGCAGTTGATAGCGGGATGACACTCTCTTAAAATGGGGACGCCGTTTGAGTCTACACATTCTTTGCATTTGAGCCCATTCTCTTCAAAGAGTTTGCAATACTTTGGATCATAACAATCCTCACTTGCAACGGAACCATCGGGTAGATAGCAGACATGACATAATAGGTTGAATTCATCAGTTGCTGTGTCCACACATTTAATAGGTGGCTCTTTACATTTGCAGACTTCGCAACCCCTCTCGTCGGTTGCAAATCCATATTCACAATATAAATCACAGAGTACAGGCTCACACCACGGTACACAAACACCACCACCTCCACAGTCTGTCAGGCAGCACTCCTCTGGATAAATTCCATCATCAGGTGCTCTACAATTTCCCTTTTCATCTCTCCATGCACCAATGCACCCCTCTTTGAAATTACAATCCATCAACTGGCAGGTATAACCTTTGGGGCAATCACTATCTGAGTAGCACTCTTTACTCTCCGGTACACACTGCCCGTAGCATACATCAGGACACATCATCCCTTTTGAAGGATCACAGCCAGGCGGTGGATTGCAAACTTCACTTGCATTGCATATAAATCCTTTTGGACAGTCACTGTCAGAATAACAGCCCATCTTGCATTCACCATAATATGCAATACCGACACCCGCACACTTTGCCTCACAATCGTTTCCGTATGTTACGCCATCAGTTCCGCAGACGGGGGAATAATATAATGGGCAGGCACAACCGATCAACTGACAGCAGCCATTGATACACTGATAACCTTCCACACCTATTGGGCAGTCTCCGTCATAATTACATTCAAAGCCCTTTTTGCATGCATTTGTGCAACTGCAGCATGAACCGTCGGGCATACACTCATAACCAGCATCACACTTAAAATCTGTACCACACTTTCCATTTGATGAGGCATAGCATTCACATTCACCCTTGCACTCGCCCTGATATGCAACCATCACACCTGCACATTTTGCAAAACACTCGTTGCCATAGGTGACACCGTCTGTGCCACAAACAGGGGAATAATACTCCGGGCATACGCAGTTCTGATAAGGCAGACATACACCCTCTGAGGGAGGTATTATGCACTTTGTAGTAAAGCATTTCTCCGTGCCATCTGAACGATAATCAACATTGGGATATGCACAATAGTATCCATCAGGACAATCATTGTCCGATTCACACTTCATATCGTTCTTTTTTACACATACTCCCTCTTCAATGACCACACAATCTGGACCGAAACATCTATAAGTTCCATCCTCGTTTTCTGCTACCGGAAATTGACAGAAATAACCCTCCGGGCAATCGGTGTCAGATTTGCATTTATATTGGGCAGCAACACACTTTCCATAGCACTCACATCCGGCACAGAGAGGACATGGTCCAAATTCACATATCTCACCTTTTTCACATTCTGAGTCGGATTTGCAAACTCTCTCTTTGCAGGAGACCACGCAGACCCCGTCTTTACATGTTCCAACAGGATACTGGCAGGAATTCATTTTACTTGCACCATCTTCATACAGTAGTGTCATACAGTCTGCGTCGGATTTACACTCTACAAGGTCATTTTTGCAGTCAAATGAACATTTTCCACTACTACACTTCCATTCGCCTGTACACATTGGATGAGTCAATCCCTCACAGTCTTTCGCTGTCACACAGCTGTTAGTATTGACCTCACCAAGATCTCTTGTACCGCCACATCCACCGCTATCGGCACCAACTATAAATAAAAACATAAGCGCCGATACGAGGATGAGCATTAACTTTCTGGTCTTCATATTTCACCTCCTGATAGATTAAAAGACAGACATTTTAATAATCAAAAAGCATTCCAGAGCCAAAAGAAAAATATATCCTGATATCAATTGGTTAGATATTGCAACTGCCAGATAAATAAGGTCTTTTTTCAATTTAAGTGGTTAATTTCAAGTAGTCAAGTGTTCTGACGATTCAACTGAATGTTTATGCGATGTAGGGGGTTTTTTAATATAAAATGTGGAAAAATGCGCCTATTTTTTGTTTTTTGTTTTAACTCAGTTGAGTAAAATTTTATCAATTGAACATATTGAAGATTTGATTCTGACAAAATCATTCCAGAGTCACTGGATTATTTCAATATAACTGGTGCGAAATAGTATATAGAATATCATATCTGCACAGTGTAAATTGGGAGATAATTTTTTGCTGGTTTTTATGGTATTTACCATTTCGAAAAAATGGTAGATTTATCCTCAAATTAGTGATGGCTTTGGAAAAGTAATGTTTTTAAAGCATTTTTACCCTTGACAAATCTAATTTAATTGAGCAATAAAGCCATTACTACTTTTAGGGAGGTAGTTTTATGACACTTGAATTTGAATGCATAAATTGTGGTGCAGATTTTGAACTTGAGTTTAATGATTTGCTTGATAAACCAGAAAAATTGAAATGCCCAAACTGTGATATAATGGCCGATGTTCATTCTGTGGAGGATCTGATGGGGGCACTTGATGATGTATGTGCCAATGTAAAAAATATAAGGAGAAAGTTCAGGGTTTCTTTCACTCTTGAAAGTGATGATCTTCCACCACCATATGGTCCTGCCGATGAGCACGAGGCTGACAACTGGGCAGATGAGAAGATTGAGGAGGAAACTGAGGAAGAGGATGAATAGTAAAGACTCAGAAGTAAAGAATCCTGAGGTAGTAAGACCTGATTCAAAAGAGCCAGAAAAAGGGAGAGAGGCTGAAAAAAATATAATATTATCTCAGGGAGAGATCCCTGATGTACTGTTTGTAGTGGTATTGAAGTCCGGAATTCTCTTCCCCTCTATGGTTATGCCGATAATACCTTCTGATGAGAAGGGTAGAGCGGCTTTTGAGAGTGCCAATAGTCAGAATAAGTTTGTTGCTCTTCTGTTAAAAAAAGAAGAGGGCAAAGAGGAAATTTCGGCAGAAAATCTTTATAATGTTGGAACCGCTGCAAAAATATTAAAAATTATACAGCTTCCAGATAATAATATTTCGGTGGTTGTGCAATGTGTAAGTCGTATAAAGTTAGAGAAGTTTATAAAGATTGAGCCAGTGCCTATTGTAAAGGTGCAACCACTTATTGATGTATTTGAGAGCACAGATGAGCTCGAGGGTCTCTGGAGGGCATTACAGTCAAATGTCAGAGAGTATTTAAAACTTGATTCGAGTATTCCACCTGAGCTGGCGATGGTCGCTTTGAATATTGAAGGGCCTTCAAGGCTCGCTGATTTTGTAGCAGCAAATCTTGATATACCTATCTCAGAAAAGCAGAAGATACTTGAAACTGTGGATGTAAAGCAGCGAATAAGAATAGTACTTGAGCACATTATTAAGGAGATGGAACTTTTAAAACTCTCCAATAAGATTCAGGAAGAGATAAGGCAGAAGATTGAAAGGCATCAGCGAGAGTATATGCTGAGGGAACAGATAAAGGCGATCAGACGAGAACTCGGAGAGGAAAAGGATGAGAGATCTCTAAATATTGAAAACTATCAGGAGCGGATTAAGAAAAAGGCGTTACCTAAAATTGCAAAAGAAAGGGCAGAGGAAGAACTAAAGAGACTCTCGGTCTTGCCTCCAGAGGCTGCAGAATACAATGTGATAAAAACCTACCTCGATCTGATTCTGGATCTACCGTGGGAGGAACACACTGAAGACAATGAAGATGTAAATCACGCCAGAAAGATACTGGATGAGGATCATTATGGACTTCTGGATGTAAAGGATAGAATTGTAGAATTTCTATCAATAAAGAAACTCAATCCCAATAGAAAAGGTTCTATCCTCTGTTTTGCAGGACCTCCAGGAGTTGGAAAGACCTCTATAGGTAGATCTATTGCCCGTGCAATGGGGAGGGAATTTTTTAGATTCTCTCTTGGTGGTATGAGAGATGAGGCGGAGATCAAGGGGCATAGAAGGACATATATCGGTGCTATGCCAGGTAAGATCATTCAGGCACTCAAGCAGCTCAAGGTCAACAATCCTGTTATTATGCTTGATGAGATAGATAAGATCGGACACGATTTTAGAGGTGATCCATCATCTGCTCTCCTTGAGGTATTGGATCCTGAGCAAAATAAAAGCTTTCTGGATCATTATCTGGATATACCTTTTGATCTCTCAAAGATATTTTTTATTGCAACCGCTAATTACAAACAGGATATACCTGCACCACTTCTCGATAGGATGGAGATTATAGATTTTAGAAGTTATATTATCGAGGAAAAAATTAATATTGCGAAGAGGTATCTTATCAGGAAGCAGAAGAATGAAAACGGACTTCAGGATTACAACATAAAAATCACTGACAGTGCGATAAAGAAGATAATTAAGTTCTATACAAGGGAGGCAGGTGTCAGAAGCCTTGAAAGGGAGATTGCTGCTGTATTCAGGAAGCTTGGTACCATGGTGGTTGAAAAAAAGAAAATACCTGATGTGATTACTGATAAACTTGTTGGTAAGCTTCTCGGAATAGAAAAATATAGAGGAGAAACAACAATAATGGCAAGACGGGCAGGTGTTGCAATTGGACTTGCATGGACACCTGTAGGCGGAGATATAATGGCTATAGAATCTACAAGGCTCAAAGGCAAAGGAATGTTGAAACTCACCGGTAAACTTGGTGATGTTATTTCGGAATCTGCCCAGATCTCTTTAAGCTATATTAAAGCAAATGCCAGTAGATTTAAGATACCATCTGAAATATTTGAAAAGAGCGATATTCATATCCATTTCCCTGCTGGAGCAGTTCCAAAGGATGGACCATCTGCTGGTGTTACCATAACATCTGCTATCATATCTTTGCTGTATAACGGAAAAGGGAAGAAATTACTTCCAAAAGTAGCCATGACTGGAGAAATAACTCTGACGGGGGATGTGCTTCCTGTAGGAGGTATTAGAGAGAAACTGGTGGCTGCGCGATCAAATGGGATGAAGATAGTATTTATTCCTCATTCAAATCTAAAAGACACAAAAGACGTTCCAGAAGAGGTTTTGAGAGATCTCAAAATTATTCCTGTAAAAAGATACATTGAGATTTTTAATAAAATATTTTAACCTGTAACTTCCCAATTGTTAAGTAATATGCAAACTAAATAAATCCATCATTTTTCTTGTCTGTTCTGGTATTTCAAGGTCTATCCAATGCGTTGAAACTCTTACCCTACGATACC
>JBBISZ010000148.1:0-6876 GCA_037441045.1 Deltaproteobacteria bacterium
AATGAAAGATTAAATTCAAAGGATTCTTTGCAAAATTTATTCTGGACAGATGTGAATAATTATAAATTTTCAGAATACACAATATTTTTTCAAATAAATTTTTAAAATAAAGGATTATAAAATAAAGGCACCTTCAAAATATAGAAGATGCCCTTAGATAATCAGAGAAGATTAGTATGCAAATAGGGTGCTTGCTGTCTTGCCTTTACATACATCAATTCTATTTATGATATTAGGTCTTAAAATATCCGATATATCAACAATTGCAAGCTTTCCATCCTCATCGGGAACATACGCAAAACTTCCAGAAACCGCCACATTCTTAATTCTATAAAATTTATTTGCCTCAAGTAAAGTTCTTGATTCAGGAAGTTCCCTGTCGCTATAATCATATATTCTTAGCCCCATCTCCCACTGAGGAACCAGCAGAAAATTTTTATAAGAAACAATATCACCACATGCATGCGCATTCTTATCCTCATAAACAAGAATCGGGTTAAAAACATCGCTGATATCAATAATTAAAAGATTACAATCATTATTTACAACAAGATAACCATTTATAATATTAATATAACGAACATTATAAAACTTTATATCCGCTGGAATTTTACCTGTTACTAAATCAGGTTCGGCTGGATTACTTATATCAAATATAGATACCCCACCACTGCCATTTGCAACAAAAAGGTAATTAGAATAAACCTTAAATTCACCTATATAATCTCCCGCTGTCTGAATTCTTCTCACTCCTTTAAGATAATTCATATTACTTAAATCATAAATTACAATATCATTGCTATCCTGTGCTACATACAAATAATTTCCTATTCTAATAACTGAACGGGCATACTCTTTAAGATTAAGATTGTTAAAAAATTCCATACTTTCTGTGTCAAAGATGGAAATTGCCTCGGTATATCCTTCCAGATTACTATCAAAAGTAGAAAATATATATCTACCGTCCGAATAAAATTTATGTACAGTACTGTGCATAATTAAATAGACCAATACCTCTGGCTCCGCTGGATTATTAAGATCCAGCAAGCTAATTATATCTTCACACTTTACAAGCAGATTTTGTGGTGATGGTGGTTTTGATTCATTGTTTTCGGAAGAATCTTCTTCTGTTGCATCAAATTCTTCATTTGTGGATTCTTCTTCATTGCCACTTTCGGCAGGCAGAGTGCCTTTTCCCCCCGAGCAACTGATTAATAAAAACATCATAAATAAAAAGACCATTAAAAAAATACGCTTCATAAGAAAACCTCCATTTAAAAAGCGGTATTAATTTCTTTCTCTTATCAAGAATTATGCCAGAAAAATGATTCTGGATCTATATAGGATGATGAAAATAGTTCAAAAGTAGTTCAAAAGTAACTGGCACTTGAAGATTGCCTGGACCAGTATATACTCGTTTCACCCATTTCTGAAAATCTTGAAAAAACGAGGCATTCATAATTATAATTTATTACTTGTAGAAAAAATTGTGCACTGTTTTTATTCCTCCATCTTATTATAACTCAATTAGAAAATTAAGTATTTGTCCAAAAGCAATATATTGAACCATATAAAAAAATAACCCAAATCAAAATCATTACTATTAAAAATCATTTCCTTGGTATGTCTAAATGTTTTTGTTTTTTCAATGCAGAAATTCTTAAAAACAAATCTGGCACGGCATTTGAAAGGAGAAGTAATTCTGGAGGTGTTTTAATGCTTTCTATAATAAATTCAGCCACCACTGTTGGAATAAACGGTGTAATTATAAAAGTTGAGGCTGATATTTCAATTGGACTTCAAAATTTCTCCATTGTAGGTCTTCCAGAGGCATCTGTAAAAGAGAGTAAGACACGAGTTCAGAGTGCAGTAAAAAATAGTGGCTATGATATTCCTCCAAAGAAAATAACAATAAATCTTGCACCTGCAGATATTAAAAAGGATGGTACAAAATTTGATCTTCCAATAGCCATTGCCATCCTGTATGCCCTCGGAAATATTAAGGAAGACAGACTCAAAGAATCAGTCATAATAGGTGAACTATCATTAACTGGAGAACTCAGACCTGTAAAAGGGGTACTTCCAATCGCCGTTGAGGCAAGGGATGCTGGATTGAAATACCTTATACTCCCGGATAAAAATTCAGCCGAGGCCGCAGTTGTAGATGATATAGAGATCATTCCGGTTGATAGTCTTGCAAAGACCATAAGCTGGCTAAACGGAGAGATTACAATCCATTATGACAGGGAAGAAAATTGTATACAGACTGATTCAGAGGTTGACTACGGAGAGGATTTCAAGGATGTAAAAGGTCAGGAGCATGCAAAGAGGGCACTCGAGATAGCCGCTGCGGGTGGTCATAACATAATTATGGTAGGACCTCCAGGCTCGGGGAAAACCATGCTTGCAAGAAGGCTTAGAACTATTTTGCCACCAATGAACTTTAATGAATCTCTCGAGACTACAAAAATCTATTCGGTTATGGGATTGCTCAGGAGCGGCATCTCTTTAATTACAAACAGACCATTTAGATCGCCACACCACACAATTAGTGATGTAGGATTGATCGGTGGAGGTTCTATACCACGACCCGGTGAGGTTTCAATTTCTCACAATGGTATATTATTTCTGGACGAGTTACCAGAGTTCTCAAAGTCTGTACTTGAAGTTCTACGCCAGCCGATGGAGGACAGAGAGGTAACAATCTCAAGGGCAACTATGTCCCTTACTTATCCAGCAAATTTCATGTTAGTCGCTGCAATGAATCCCTGCCCATGTGGTTATCTCGGGGATCCAAATCATAAATGTCTATGCAGCTATCCCACCATTCAGAAATACCGAACACGAATATCAGGACCTTTGCTTGATAGAATAGATATTCATATAGATGTCCCACCTGTCCAATATGCTGAACTTTCAAGTCAGCGGGAGGGAGAATCGTCTTCTATAATTCGTGAACGGGTGATAAGGGCTCGAGAGATTCAGGAAGAACGATTCAAAAAATACAGGAATATCTATTGCAATTCTCAAATGTCTGCCAGATTAATTAGAAAACTGTGCCCCCTTGATAATGACGCCGAAAACCTATTAAAGAACGCCATGGAAAAACTCCATATGTCTGCAAGGGCACATGACAGAATAATAAAACTCGCAAGAACAATTGCAGATATAGAATTATCCAAAGACATAAAGGCAAGACACATTGCAGAGGCAATCCAGTATAGAACTTTAGATAGAAACCAATTTAATTAAAGGAGGATTTTAAGATGAAAAATGATGCCAGAATTAAACAGATTTCAAAGATTGTAGCGGAGATCGAAAAACAGTTCGGAAAAGGAGCAATAATACAGATGGGAGGGGAGAGGCACCAGCATATCCCGGTTATTTCAACTGGTTCACTTGCATTAAATGATGCTCTTGGGAGTGGCGGTTATCCAAGAGGTAGAGTAATTGAAATTTTTGGCCCCGAATCATCCGGTAAGACAACTATTGCGCTCCATGCCATTGCTGAGGCACAGAAAGCGGGATTAATCACCACTTTTATTGATGCCGAGCATGCACTGGATATCAATTATGCAACAAAAATAGGTGTTGACCCCAAGGACCTTTTACTCTCACAACCCGATTATGGAGAGCAGGCACTTGAGATTGCAGATAATCTTATAAGAAATAATAGTTCAGATCTGATTGTAATAGACTCAGTGGCTGCCCTTGTTCCGAAGGCAGAGATAGAAGGAGAGATGGGGGATTCTCATATGGGTCTTCAGGCGAGACTTATGTCACAGGCATTGAGAAAACTCACAGCAATTACACACAAGACAAACTCCATGGTGATCTTTATCAATCAGGTGAGAAATAAGATCGGTGTAGTCTACGGAAATCCAGAAACCACTACTGGTGGAAATGCACTCAAGTTTTATGCATCAGTAAGGCTTGAAGTTAGAAAGGCAGAAACCATAAAACAGGGTGAAAACATTATTGGTAACAAAATAAAAGTGAAAGTAGTCAAGAATAAGATCTCAGCACCCTTTAAGGAGGTTATGCTTGAGGTTGTGTATGGTGAAGGAATAAATACCTATGCTGAGATTGCCGATCTTGCTATCGAAAAAAATATAATTACAAGATCAGGCACATGGTATTCTTACAAAGATGAACAGATCGGACAGGGAAGAGAGAATCTCATTTCAACAATAAAACAGAACAATCAATTGAGAGAAAAATTACTTAAAGAGATTTCTAAGTCCACTACCGAAGTTGCAGCCGCATGAAAGGAGAAAGATATGGAGACTCAGAAGACACAAAACATATGTGCAAATAGCTATTTATATGATGAA
Organism: Deltaproteobacteria bacterium; assembly: GCA_037441045.1. Taxonomy (GTDB): domain Bacteria; phylum Myxococcota; class SpSt-1050; order SpSt-1050; family SpSt-1050; genus SpSt-1050. Next base: position 4,335 of record JBBISZ010000148.1, read on the forward strand.
CAATTTACAGAGAATATTTTACAACCTCAATCCACAAAACAGGTCCCTCTCCCCATAATCTCAAACATGAAACCCGAATCAATAAAGAAATCCGATAATAAATCAGTTGATAGCATTCAGTCAGAAAATAAAAAGACCAGAACAGACAATACAGTTCTTGAAAAGGCGAGGGATATTTGCAAGGAGACTGAAAATATCAAGAGAAATACAGCGCAACTTTTAGGGAAGAATGGTAAAGCCAGCATAAAAGAGGTCTTATCCAATCAGGACAAAATAAATGAAGCAGGTATAAAGATTGATAAGGATGTTCTTACCGCCAATCAGACGGACTGCTCAGGGTTTGTAAAAATGATGTTCGAGAAAGGAAGTAAGCCTATTTCCAATGTTATTTCAAATGGTGAAAAGGACCTGGTTAATCAGTATGGAGTAAAATCTAAAGATTTTTCAATAAGATTTCGGGGGGCTGAGCTCTTAAGACGCGGATCAGAGAAAATAGATATAAATAACATAAAAGAAGGTGACCTAATATTCTTTAAGAACATTGAAAAGAGTAAGGACAATAGCAAAAAAGATGTTCTAACTGATTATGCAACACATGTAGGTATTGTTAGCAGAGTTGATAAGTCTGATCATAATACGACAAAAATTCATTTTATTCACAAATCAACAAATGGTGGAGTGATTGAGTCATCAATTGAGGATAAAGCAAGAATTAATCAGAATATTTATTATAAAGACCTTGACCCAACATTTGGAAGAATCAGGTAGAGAATAAGGGTGGTGCCTATGGGGGGAACCACCCATTTTAATATATTTTTTCTATAGAAACACCTCTAAAATAATGAAGTAGAATATCTCTATAATTAACACCCTCTTCAGCCATCTTCTTTGCCCCATACTGACATAATCCGACTGTATGCCCAAAACCTTTACCCTGAACAATTATATCTTTACCTTCCATCCTGATGCTGTAATTTGAAGACTTTAATTTTGTAAATCCTATCTTCTCTCTAAACGCATTTTTTGTTAGAGATAGATTCTTCTCTCCATTAATTACTACTTTATTATTTTTTACTTTAACCGCTTCTATATTTTTAATCCCAAGCAATTTACTTATGTCCTCAAGTTTTACTTTGATACTCCAGCCTCTCCCATACGAGCAATTCCCATTACAAACACACTCATTTGCTTTTAAGTAAGGTAGGTCTGTTCCAAATATATCTTTTGAATCAGATGTATGCCCTCCACAGCAGGAATGATAGAACGCCTCAATAATCTCTCCATTATATTTCAATACCTCCCCCTCTGTAGATGAGACAGCAGTTAATACTTCAATAGAATCTTCATTATAGGTGCCATATACCTGATCAAGTGTTGTAACTCCTATATCATAAAGGCAGGTTTTTGATTTATACTTTTTTTTGAGGGCATATGTACGGGCAAGTACTGCCTGAGCCTTAAGAGCCTCAATAGGCCATAAACTGTTCATCTCTTTACTTATCGTATAACGGAGATACTCTTCAAGGTTGATTATATTTATTAATTTTAGAGTGCCAGATACAATTCTAATCTCAAGGTCACCCCTTATAAAGTTTTTGTTGAAACTCATACTTCCAGACTCATTTTTTATAAGAATTGATTTGTACCTGTTATTGTGCCCCGATATCCTGATCCGGTCATCTAAAATAATCTTAATTTTCCTCTCTTCACCTATTTGTTCAATCAAGTTCATCTCTGTTTGATTGGTTTTGCCTGTGTTATTATTAATAAGAGAACTTATCTCATCATTATCGTTGAATATATCCTGGGGGCAATCTGATCTGTTATCACTTATCTCATATATCTTTCCACGCATCAGTATTATCTCCAGTTGTTTATTATCTAAGGGAAGCAGGACTCTCAGATTTTCAGAAGCATATAGATCAATATTTATCAATACAAACAGAAGAGAAAAACCTATTATTTTATAGATATTTTCTGACATTTGGTGTAATAAAAACACATTATTAGTATGGATAAAGATATACATTTGTCAAAATTTTGGAAGATTATATTTCTGTTATTTATTGCTTTTTCAATAACATATTTTAACCACTTCCACAAAGATTGGCCAAATCCAAATGAGACAGTGAGGCTTTATCTTACAATCGCCATTGCAGAGGATGGAAGATTCAATATCGATAAAGAAATAGATAAATATGGTGTTATATGGGATAGAGCTTTGTACAAAGGCAAAATATACTCTGATAAAGCCCCTGGTGTTTCATTTATTTCCTCAATTCCTGTATATCTATGTCATAAATTCTACAAATATATCCTTCATAAAGAGCCGTCTCTAAGAACTTATTATCTCATATCTGTGATCTTCTCTTCTGCGCTTATAACACTGATATCCATTCTTTTCTTAATGAAATTGTTCGAGATTTACTCTATTTCCAGTAAGACCGCTATAATTGCAATATTATCACTTATTTATGGAACCTACTCATTTACATATTCTATGCTTCTCTTCGGTCATCAATTTGTATCGGCTCTTTTATTT
>JBBISZ010000149.1:0-6840 GCA_037441045.1 Deltaproteobacteria bacterium
TTTTAAGTTGAATAGAATTTTGTGGGATAAAGAAGACATGAAAGGGTAACCTGATTTTGAAACTGCAAAATAGCCATATCTGATGTATTGTTTTATAAGGACAAATTTTAGACTTTAGATTATTCTGGACAGCAGTAATACATATATAAAAATCAGTAGATAGTATATGATTATCAGATTTGGTAAAAAAATAATTGAGAATTTACTGATTTTTATCAACCTCTACCGACTTCTCCTTTTCAATCCATCTATTGTATAGATACATACTGATTGTAGAACCCAGTCCAATAAGCATCAGAGCGATCCATCCCATTGTGGCGCTCTTCGTATCAAGTCTTAAGAGTCCATTCTCCATTCTTACGGCATTTTTACACATAATCTCATTAAAGATCGCTGCACCTACAGGCCCACCCAGTAGAGCACCTATTGCCATAGGAAGATTAGCATAGCCCAGAAATAGTCCCTCCTGCCCTTTTGGTGCAAGAGCGCCTATATATTCATAAGTACGTGCAGAGGCAAAAAGTTCACCAAAGGCAATAAGTGCCACGGTTAAAACTATGAATAATGAACCTACAGGTAGCAGATTTACAAAGTTTTTATAGACACCATCCTCATACATCAGAGGAATGATATTGATTGCCATCGAAAGACTTATTATGATAATTCCGACTATTATAGATTTTATCGGTTTGAGTTTACCAAAATATCTGGTGATCAGGAGTTGAAAGAATACTATTACGAACGGATTTGCCATTGTATATAAATCGACGGGTGGGTTTGTCTCCACTGTCTTTTTGAGATACAAAGGAAGCACATTATAAACCTGCGCATACAGGAAGAAAAATCCGCTTGAGACCAGCAAAAATAAGGCAAATCTTACATTTTTTAATACCAGAATCATATTTAGCAGAATCTCTTTTATGCTCTTGCTTGTCTTATTTTCACTTATACCGAGTTCTTTTTCAGGATCTATGTAGAGAAATATTACAACCAGAAGGGCTATCAGTGCACATACCGCAGCTACAACGTAGATATAAGTTAGCGATGTATTTGTTCTGACAAGATATGAAACACCTCTCCCTGTGAGCGAGCCAATATTGATAACCATGTAAAATATTGCGAATGCCAGAGTTGCCTTGCCTGATGCAGTCTTCTGGACTGTTCCTGAAATGCATGGCTTAACAAAACTACCGCCAATACCTATCAGTAGAATTGCAAAGGCTATAGGGATAATCACATCAGGACCTGCTGTAACCTCCTTTTCTATTATCGGATTTAGAGACTTTCCTCCAATAAAGACCGGGAAACTCATCAGGAAATATCCGAAGAAAAGAAGAACAAAAGCAATAATCAGTGCCCTCTTAAAACCTATCTGATCAGCTATTGTACCCGAGAGCACAGGTAGAAAATAGACTATAGTCCACAATATACCATTCAGAGTGCTGGGCCAGTAATCTCCGAGACCGAGTTGTCCAAGATATATGACGACAAAACTCGCCATTGAATAATAAGCAGCCCTCTCAAATAGTTCAGTAACATTTGCTGTCCAGAATGATCGGGGGAAATCATATTTGCTCATATATGCCTCCACTGAGATATCAACCTAATTTACATAGAGAAAAGATTATGTAAACCAAAATCGTTTAAGGATAGTCCATAGTCCACAATCCACGGTCCACAGTCTATAGTCCACAGTTCACAATAGATTTTTACATAAAATCTCTGGGATTAAGATGTTCTTACTCTACAATTACTTTTTTATCCTCTTGATTTTCGGTTTTGTGAAAAAACTCAAGGATATTAATATAGCCACCAGCAGGATTATAAACTCGTATGATGATTTTACAGAAATATAGTCGGTAAAAAATAAGTTTATTGCCTTCTTTAAGAATGCCAAGAAATTTTCTGTGATATAACCACGTTCAGAAATCTCCTTTTTTAAGAAAAAGAAGAAGATCGAAAATTCAGATAACAAAATATTTATTATAGTGGCCAGGGAGGCGATTATCATCAATCTTATGCTTCTCTCGCCTGCTGAGAATAGTAGAATCATCCTTCCAATAATATAGGCGTTTACGACATGCATCAATACAAGATTTATTTTACTATAAGAAAAGACCAGATAATACAGCCCTGAACATAATAGGGCGACAAATAGAGAAATAAATGAAATCAAAATAGTACTCTTCTTCCTGATGGATTGATTTTTATCAATAAATGAGACCGTCTCAAAAGATGTTTTTACAATCTCAGAGGCAGTAGCACTGTCAATTGAAAATTTCTTTATCACTTTATCTCTAATCTCGGAGAAGGTATATTCATCTTTCATAAGTTCAATTACATGGTTCACAATTTTATCTCTTAGTCTCTTTTCCAATGCTAATGAACTCCTAATTTTTTGCAGATTCTGGTAAGAGGACAATCTGGACATACAGGTTTTTTACGGCAGAAATTTTTTCCGAGTTCTACAATCTGTGCATGATAATCGTTGTAAAGTCTTATGTCTCTCTTAAGATTATCTAAGAAAATTTTCTGGACTTCATCATAGTCAATATCCGCAGTTTTTAAAATCCCGATTCTGTAAAATGATCTTTTTGTATATGCATCTATAACAAATGTTGAAAGACCAACTGCATATAATAATATTGAGTCTGCCGTTTCTCTTCCAACACCATTTACTGATAATAGTTTCTCTCTTGCTAATCTCAATCCATATTTTTTTATGTTTTTAATGTTGCCTTTTAGTTCGTCTCTTAAAAAAGAAAGGAGAGATATTAGTCGTCTGTACTTTACATTGTAATAACCAGAAGGGGCTATACATCTCTTAACCTCTGATGGTGGTGCATTGAGTATTCCTTCAAGACTCAATAGATTGGCATTTTTCAGATTATAAATAGATTTTTCTACATTAGTCCACGCTACATTTTGTGTAAGAATAGTCCCAACGACCACTTCAAAAGGAGTATCGGCAGGCCACCAGTTGAGAAAACCAAATCTGTTTCTAAGCGTTTTATAAATAAGCATTAATTTATCGGAAAGTCTCATATTATATTTCTTTTATTTCTATAACATCCTTCTCCCTAAAATCTTCTTCATCAATTTTCCCGGAGGCTATTTCTATTACATAATATGCTTTACTCACAAATGGGGATATCCTGTATGGTTTGAGCTCCTTTACTATTTTGAGAACTACACCCTCTCTATTAAGAAATATCAGATCGAGATTAAATCTCATAAAAAATGTATGAATGGCATCGCATCTATCAATTACAAGGGCAGAAAAATCAGGAGATAATTTCTTAAACATAAGACCCATAAATCTATCTTTGAAATTTTCTGTCATCTCTGCATCTGAAAAGATAGTCCTGCTTTTTGATTTGTTTATTATTTGAATTTTTTTCATTCAGACTAAGATACGATGAGTTCCAATTTGGGTCCGACCTTCATCATCATCTTTTCTCCTGACTCATAGATATCTCCATCAATTGTATATTTCATCGGTTCTTCTGATTCAAAGATCACCTCTATAGCCGCCGCATCTATATAAGTGTTCTTATTAAGAGGTCTTCCAAGACGAATAGAAGGCAAAGATTTGGCCACATCCATTGCACTACCTAACACGCCAATGATATCAAAGCATTCAGGCTTATCAAAGACCTTCACAAAAGGATTAAACCCAAAGCCGAGATTGTCTATGGTGGCAGCAACTATCATAAAGTATTCTCTATAAGGCCAGACGGCTCCATCCACTGTAATTTTTGCCTTAAAATTTCTGAAGAGCCACTTCGCAAAATCGCCGCCTCTTATTGCAGATAGTACCGCCCTTGATAATATCGCTGCCGCTTTTGTTGGTGTAGGGGTGCTTCCGGAGTAATACTCTTTTAAGAAATTAAATGCAACACCATTGGCAAAGAGAAATCCGTATCTACCATCAATATTCATTACATTCCGCTTAACAGTCTTAAATGCCTGTCCATCATGATATTTTTCTACAATATTAAATAATATCTGGTTGCTATCTCCGCGGATACCGATTGAATCTGCAATGGTATTCATAGTCCCTCCGCGTAGAAGGGCGATTTTGGGAAGAGGGGTATCTCCATAAACTTCTATAAACTTGGTAATCGTAATATGGTTGGTTCCATCCCCTCCAGAGAGGGCAAGTATCTCGACTTTTTGAATTCGACTGCTACTTCTTCGAGTTCTGATAGATTTTTAGTGGCTGCGATTGTACCTCTTGAGCCCACAATATATGCAAGCTTATTAATTCTATCCGGGTTTCTCTTATTCTGCCTTGAAAAAGGATTTACAATTACTCCGATGCCATTTTTCATAAAACCTTCTATCCTTTATTTTTTCCTTTGTCGTCTGATTCATTTTCCTTCATAAGATTATACTTTGTCATCTTATATTGTAACGCCGATAGTTTAATACCAAGAAGCCTTGCGGCCTCAGCCCTGTTCTGTTTTACAAGTTCAAGTGTCTCAATTATTATCTGTTTCTCGACATCTGCTATAAACTCATCAAGATTCATCCCCTGCGAATATTTTGAGATAATAATACTCTTCTCATTTTTCTGTTCGCATAACGGGCTCTTTATGTGATATGGTAGATTTTCAATCTCAATTGTCTTTCCGGTGGACAGGACGAGTGTCTGTTCAACAATATTTTCAAGCTCTCTGATGTTTCCGGGCCATGGATATTTCATCAGGACATTCAGTGCATTTTCAGAGATATCCTCTACAGGTGAGCGAGTCTTTTCTTTGTGTTTTTTTATAAAGAACCTGACGAGATCTGGAATATCCTCTTTTCGCTCTCTGAGAGGTGGTATTTCTATCGGAATTATATAGAGCCTATAATATAGATCCTCTCTAAAACGACCGGCTTTTACCTCTTCTATAAGATTTTTATTTGTGGCTGCAATTATTCTTACATCCACCTTGATGGTCTTCTCTCCTCCCACTCTTTCAAATTCTTTCTCCTGCAGGACTCTCAATAATTTAACCTGTGTTGATAGAGAAATTTCTCCGATCTCGTCCAGAAAGATTGTACCGCCATCTGCCAGTTCAAATCTCCCGAGCTTCAATCTGACGGCACCTGTAAATGCGCCGCGTTCATGTCCAAATAATTCACTTTCAAGCAGCGTTTCAGTAAGTGCTCCACAGTTAACCTTTACAAATGCGCGATCCCTTCTACCAGATAGTTCGTGAATATATCTTGCAACAATCTCCTTTCCTGTCCCACTCTCTCCTGTGATCAGAACACTTGAATCAGTTGCAGCGACTTTTTCGATAACTGATGTTAGATCCTTGATCTTCTTAGAATGCCCTATAAAGTCCTCAAATGTAAAATGCCTTTTTAACTCCTCGGAAAGCAATTTGTTCTCTTCAGATAGACGGGACTTTTCCTCCCTCTGTTTAATGATCATACACACCTGCTTGAGTCTCTTGCGAAGTTCAGCAATATTTATGGGTTTTTCGAGATAATCGTATGCACCCAGCTTTATAGCCTCAACAGCATTTCCGATAGTTCCATGTCCGGTTAGAACCATAATGATTGCAGTATTGTCAATTGCCATTATCTGTCTGATTACCTCTATTCCGTCCATTCTGTCCATCTTTATATCTGTTATCACAAGATCCGGACTCTTCTGCTTAAAAATCGCAACACCTTTTTCGCCATCCTCTGCAACAAATGCCTCAATATTTGAGTAAAGACCCAAAAATTTGCGGGTCTCATCACTCTCCATTGCAGTCTTGAGACCTATTCTTATAGGTTCATGATCATCTATTATCAAAACTCTCTTCATACAGAAATCCTTAACTGGGCGGACACAATAATATAAATTTGTCAGTATAAAGTAAAGAGTTTTTTATCTGGTCTTATGCCAGAGTAACAATATCATCTTTTGAATATAGAATATACTTTTTCTTATATCGTTTGCCTTTTGTTACATTGAAAATTATGGGATAATACCCTGAATAGAGGATTTTTCCCAAAGCCATGTGGTGTTTAAGATTTTAGTATTTTATACAAATTTAGACTGTAGAACATGGCATTAAAATATTCTATTTGTCTTCTTTGCGTTTCTTACTTTTATCTGAAAGGGTAGAGACTATCAAAGAAATTATAAATGTAGTTGCAATTATCAACAGAGATGTCTCAACTCGTATGTGTACAAAATCTTTGAGAAGCATCTTCAGTCCCACAAAGGCAAGTATGATTGAAAGTCCTTTATCAAGATATTCAAACTTTACCATAAAGGAATGGAGAACAAAGTACAATGCCCTGAGTCCAAGAATCGCAAGTATATTTGATGTGTAAACGACAAAAGGGTCTGTAGTTATTGCAAACACAGCAGGGATTGAATCAACCGCAAACACTATATCTGTTGTCTCAATTGCCAGAAGTACAATAAATAAGTGTGTAAAATAGAGTTTGTCCTCCTTATAAAAAAATCTTCCCGAATTATCATCTTTTATAGGTAGAAGTTTGTTTGCAAATTTTATTACAAAAGACTTCTCAGGGTGTATATCCTCTTCTTTTCTAATGAGAAGCTTAATTGCAGAATATATCAGAATTACTCCAAAGACATAAAAAAGCCAGTTAAACTTATTTATCAGAGCCACGCCAAGAAAAATCATTATAGCCCTGAATATAATCGCCCCCAGAACACCCCAGAAGAGTATCTTCTGATGAAATTTGTAATCTACCTTAAAGAACTTAAACAAGACAATAAAAACAAAAATATTATCAACCGATAAAGACTTTTCAATAAGATATCCTGCAAAATATTCTATTCCTCCTTTTCTACCAAGAACGTACAAGAAAGCTAGACAA
>JBBISZ010000150.1:0-1102 GCA_037441045.1 Deltaproteobacteria bacterium
GGAAAAAATGGCGAAGGTTGCTCACATATAATGGAGTTTAATGGTAATAAATACTGTGCCGTATTTGCTGAACCAGCTGCGAAATGGGAAGATGGACTCTGCAATTTTGCAACCCACCAGAAAGTAGAAAGAAAAGTTGTAGAACAGAAAATCAACCCACTGAAGGCTGCCAAGAGAGCTCAAAGACAGGGTCGAGGTGTATAATAATTTTCTGTCCCTTATTGATAAAGTTACACTGAAGAGGAGAGGGGCTTGTGTACTGTTATAGTTGCATATAAATATTTTACAAATATTCCTCTCCTGATAGCAGCCAATCGAGATGAATTTTCAAACAGAAAAACTGATCCACCTTCAATTATAAATTATCATCCAAAAATACTTGCCCCGAGAGATAAGTTGAGACAGGGGACATTTACCGGTATAAATGAGTGGGGGCTTTCAGTTGCAATAACAAATTTATCAGGCATTGTAGATAAAGATATTAATAAAAAATCGAGGGGATTATTAGTTCTCAGGGCGCTTGGATCACCGGACATTGATAGAATGCTAACAGATTTCAAACATATAGACTTTTCTCTTTATAATTTTTTTCAGTTGATTGCCGCAGACAGAAATAAAATAGCCATTCTAAGATACGATCAGGAGGTGAAGATTGAGACATACGATAAAGGACTCTTTATACTCTCAAACTGGGATGCCATCAAAGATGTTAGAGATTATAAACAATCAATAATCCTGTCCACTATTGACAGGATACCCGCAGATGCAGATTTTGGGACCATACTGGAATATATGAAGAATATTCTTTCAAACCATAATGGGAAAGATATGAGATTTCAGATCTGTGTACATACAGAGAACTATGGAACACTCTCCTCTATTATAATTGCACCTTATCAGGATAATCCTGTCTTTTATTATTCTATTGGTCCTGTATGCAAAAACAAATTCAGAAGCTACAATGAAGACCTTAGAAATCTCCTGAACATTCCAGTATAAAAACATTTAACAAAGCCTCTTCCTTTGGACATTCTTTAATTTATTTGTTATATATTATTATCTTTTCTTGAAGAGGAGTACCACTATGAAATACGCATTTTTG
>JBBISZ010000150.1:1112-6772 GCA_037441045.1 Deltaproteobacteria bacterium
ATACTCTTTTATAACATATCCATATCTGCAGAACCCATACCTGTAAATATAATCTTCTCCCCACCACAGAGAGAAAATATCCAGTTATCTCCCGATGGTGAGTTTATCTCTTACATCGCCTTAAATGCAAAACAGAAAAAAAGTATATTTATAAAAACAGTGGGCAAAAATGATGATCGTGAGCTGATTGATTCCGATGAAGATATTATTGATTATAAATGGAGTTTTGTTCCAAAGAAAATTCTATTTTTCCAGAAAGTTTCTCAACAGAATGTAAACCATCTATTTATCATTTATCTGATCACCGGCTTAATAAGGGATCTCACACCTTTTTATGGCAGAGATGCAAAACATCTGTTTCTTGATAACAGAGTCCCCGATGAGATCTACTGCTCTATTGAAATACAAAAAGAGGGAGTTTTTGACCTTTTTTCCATAAATTTGAAGAATGGAGCAACGGAGAAGATAATGACTATTCCTGATAATACCTTTGAAATAAAGGCAGATATTTTTCATAAAATTATCATTATATCCTCACTTAGAAAAAAGGATATGAAAATAACATATAGTATCAAACTTCACCAGAATGAAAATCCTGCTGAACTTTTTACAATGACATTATCTGATTATTTTAGAATCATAAGTTTTTATGAAGATGGAAAATCTTTTTTTGCTCTTTCAAACCTCAATAAAAACTTTATCTCTTTAGTTAAATTTGACATCGAACAAAAGAAGGAGATTGATACACTAATAACCTCTGATAGATCAGATATAGATGAACTTTATTTTAACTATTACAAAAGAATTCCACTTGCCGCTGCGTTTGATTCTATAAAGAGAGAGATTAATGTTATTGAAAATGGGTATAAAGAGGACTTTGATTTTCTTAACAGGCAAAAAAAAGGTATATACAGGCTCCACTCTACCGATTTAAAAAATGAAAAATGGATAATATCTTTTGAATCTTATGAATCTCCAAAATCTTATTATTTGTATAATAGGCTTGAGAAGAAGATAAATATTCTTTTTTTAGAAAATCCGGCAATGGATAAATACAAACCGATCAAGAGCCAGCCATTTACAATAAAATTTGGAGAAAATGAAAAATTACTTCTGTTTGTAACGATACCACAACAACAGGAGGCAGAAAACTTCCCTCTCATTTTGAATCTTTATAATCCTGAAAACAGAAAATACGGATTTGAATTTGAACCGTTCTGCCAGTTTTTTTCCTCAAGAGGTTTTGCCTGCATAACTTTTCAATATAGTGGGATTTCTGGCTTTGGAAAAGAGAAGTATACAAAAGGCGTGGGGAAAGATGGCATAAAAAGAAGGGAAGAAGAAATAATCAATGTATTAAAATGGGCAATAGATAGAAATATCGCTCATCCACAACAGATAACTATACTCTCAGATCCAATAAATTCTATTCACTCAATGCATTTGATCCAGACAAATTCAGATATGATTCAATCCCTGATCCTGATCGACCCTGCCTTAGATATCAAGAAGATAAAATCGACACTTCAAACAAGAGACGCATTAACCTTATTTGAAAACCGATATGAATATTTGTTTATTAACAATATGGATGAAAAAGAGGATATATTATCCATTATAAAAAAGATTCACTGCCCTGCTATCCTTATGCTCAATAAAAAATCAGATCTATATGATTATAGTAAAGTGCTTGAAATAATAAATAGTTCAAAAGTAATGAATAAAGATATGTTGATGGTAGCATATCCCGAGATGGATAGATCGGCTTTTTCAGATTTTCTAATGCGAACAGAAAACTTCTTAACAAGATACTACAATACTGACTATATTGAATTAAAAACAGAAAATAAAATGGAGATTGATATAAGGTAGTTTTTGACTTTTTTATTCTTTGGGATATATTTATTACTCTCTGCAAATAAGTTAATGGCAGGGATTTGTTGGAAAAAAGTATGTCATTTAAGAACATTATAGGACATAGTGAGATAATAGGAAATCTGATATCGAGGATAAAAGAGAACAGATTACCTCACGGAATTATTTTTTATGGTCCATCCGGAATAGGGAAGAGAACGCTTGCAACAGAGTTTATAAAAGCCATAAACTGCAAGGATTTCAACGAAGACCTGTGTGACAACTGCAATGATTGTAAGTGGATCAATGAAAACAGGCATCCAGATATCTTTATTATTACCAATGGAATACGCGCAGAATCGCTCGGAATTCAACTGCTTATCAAGAAAGGCAATGGTTCAACAGATTCAACAGATAAAACGACCGCCACAACAGAGGCTTCTGGCAAAAAGGAGATACTGATTGATCAGATAAGATCTCTGGAAGATGTCATATATACTGCACCCGTAGCAGGCAAATACAGAATTGTATTTATTATCGATGCTGAGACGCTAAATAAGAGTTCAGCAAACGCATTTTTAAAAACTCTTGAAGAGCCACCAGACAGAACATTAATAATTATGACATCCTCATACCTTGGGAGAGTTCCTCAAACTATAAGGTCCAGAACTGAGAAAATAAGACTAAATCCCCTTAATAATAAAGATATGGAGCAACTGCTGACCGAAAAGATAGGTTATTCATCCAGCTATCTGCCACTCATCATAAGACTATTAAAAGGCAGCCTCAATAGAAAGATATTATCCCTGGATGATGATTCTATAAAAGAGTATCTGGATATCGCATATCAGTTTATTGAATCAAAAAAAATAGATTTTGAAAGTCTATTTGAAATCTCACAACTCATCTCCTCTGGTGCACTCAGAGAAGATAGAGAGACAAAGATCTTTATCTTCTTTACCTTCCTCAGGGAGATCATGCTGGATCTATATCTAAATAGAGATATGAAAATATTTGGAATATCCTCACATAAAATGCGGGAGATCAGTTTTGAGATGGTAGAGGATTTATATAATATTACTAAATTTATGGAAAGGTCCCAGAATCTATATTGTAACACTGCAATTGCAATCAAATCAGAACTTTTGAGGTACACAAGATAATGGAACATATTGTCCGTGTAAAAGTAAGAAAGAGTCTAAAGGATTAGACATATCTAACAAACAAATTTAATGTAGCAAGAGGTGATACTGTAGTTGTTGAGACAGATAGAGGTGTCACACTTGGAAAGGTTGTATATGGTCCTATTGAGACAGAAAACCCTCCGCAGGGTATAAGAAAACTTATAAGGATTGCCGATGAAGAAGACATCTCAATAATGGAGAAGAATAAGAAGAAGGAGGAGGATGCCTTCAATATCTGTCTGGAATGCATAAATTATAGAAAGATTGAGATGAAACTCATTGATGTTGAATATATGCTCTCTGGAGGCAAGGCCGTATTTTATTTTACGGCAAATGGCAGAGTGGATTTCAGAGAGCTTGTAAAAGACCTTGCCAGAAGACTTAATATCAGGATTGAGATGAGACAGATTGGAGTGAGAGATGAGTCAAAGATGGTAGGTGGGATAGGTCCCTGCGGACTTGTTCTCTGCTGTAATCAACATCTTCACAACTTTGAACCTGTATCTATAAAAATGGCAAAGGACCAGAATCTTATTATGAATCCTCAAAAGGTCTCTGGTCTATGTGGGAGACTTATGTGCTGTCTTTCTTACGAACAGGCGACCTACGAAGAACTCTGGATGTATATACCTAAGATAGGTAGAAAACTGATTACTCCCGAAGGAGAGGGAAAGGTGGTCTCACTGGATATAAAAGGACAGAAGATTTCACTTTATATAAATGATGAAATAAAGGTCTTTGATCTTGCCGTTTTGAGAGAACTCAATAAAGACCTGATTGAAGAGGAGAAGAAAAAACAGAGTATAGAAAATTCACAGATAGTTGAATCGCTATTAAAAGATGAAACATTTGAAAAGGAATGATCTGCGTTGATGAAATATATGAAACGTCCAATTGGAGATAAAAGGAGATAGTATGAAAAAGAGAGTCTTTATTACAAGTGCACTACCTTATGCAAATGGGCCAATTCACCTTGGTCATCTTGTGGAGTATATTCAGACTGATATTTATGCAAGATATAGAAGAATGAAAAAAGATAATGTAGTTTATGTATGTGCTGATGACACTCACGGAACGCCTATTGAAATAAATGCCTTAAAACAGGGGATTACTCCCGAGGAACTTGTTAAGAGATATCACAAAGAGCATAGTGAAGATTTTGCAAAATTCGATATAAATTTTGACATATTCTATTCAACCAATAGCGAAGAGAATCGTTATTACAGTGAGCTCTTTTACAATACCCTCAAAGAAAATGGATATATCTACCAGAAGGATATGGAATTACACTACTGTGAACATGATAAGAGATTTTTACCCGACAGATACATCAAGGGAAAATGTCCAAAATGTGGGGCACCAGATCAATATGGAGATGTCTGTGAAAAATGCAACAGCACCTACGATACATCAGAAGTAATTGAACCTTATTGTGTATTATGTGGAAATAAACCTGTTATAAAACCTGCAAAACACTATTTCTTCAAACTTTCTGCATTCAGGAATCAATTAAAAGATTTTATTGAACATAGTAGCTTTTTACAGGATGAGATCAGAAATTTTGTTTTGAGCTGGATAAATGAAGGGCTCAAGGATTGGTGTATAAGCCGAAACGGACCATACTTTGGATTCAAGATACCCGGAGAAGAAGACCTCTACTTCTATGTCTGGCTGGATGCACCGATTGGATATATCTCAAGTCTAAAAAAATATTGTGACTTAAATAATATAAATATCGATGAATTTTTGAAAAACAAAGATTCTGAGATAATACATTTTATTGGAAAGGACATTGTCTACTTTCACGCCCTCTTCTGGCCTGCAATACTTATGGGTACAGGCTTTAAGACACCAGACATACTCTCGGTTCATGGAATGCTCACAATAAACGGAGAGAAGATGAGCAAGAGCAGAGGTACATTCATTACTGCAAAGCAGTACCTCAAGCATCTGGAGCCTTTCTATCTGAGATATTATTTTGCATCCAATCTATCCAGAAAACCCGATGATATTGACCTGTCCTTCTCTGATTTTGTAAACAAGGTAAATGCAGAACTTGTAGACAATATTTCCAACTTTACATATAGAACCCTTTCTTTTATTTCAAAAAGATTCTCAGGTCGACTCTCCACCCTGCCCACCTCTGGAGTTCCAACTGAAGAGATTAATAAACTTATAAAAGAGGTAGATGAGTATTATAGCGAAAGGGAATTCAGAAAAGCCATCCAGACCATAAATCAGATTTGCTTTCTTGGTAATAAATTTGTCTCTGATATGAAACCATGGGATCTGATAAAGAAGGATGAGGCGATGTGCCAGCAGAATCTGACCTGGTGTGCCAATCTATGCAAGAATCTGGCAATCTTGCTCAAACCAGTAGTCCCATCCCTGTCTAAATCGCTTGAGGAACAACTCAATTTAAAAGACCTTACTTTTGAGGATACAGGTTTTAATCTTGAAAATCACAATCTCAAAGAAATAAAGATGCTCGCAACCAAACTTGAGATGGAAAGAGTAAATAGGATTTTAGAACCCGAGGAGGCAAAGGCAGCGACAGATAAAAAGTCAGAGAGCGTAGAGACCCAGTCAGAACTGATAGATTATGAATACTTTTCAAAGATT
>JBBISZ010000151.1:0-6724 GCA_037441045.1 Deltaproteobacteria bacterium
TCCTTGGAGGATTACATAATCCTTCAAGGAGGCAAAAAAATTATGAGTATCTATGTCTTGGAGATTGATATGAAAAGATTTGAGATCTTGCAAAAGGTTATTAATGGTTTATTTCATTAAAATCAGCATCAGAACTTCTAAACTTAAGTTACAGACATTATGATATATTATGAACCTATGAAAAAGAAAAGGTACAAACCATCTCCAGATCATCCATGGAAAAGATCCTTAAATCTAAAGAATGTGACATTTCAATGTAGTAATACAATGTGACATGACATTTAGTAATAACACATATTTTATCTGTATTACCTTCGTCTACAATGTCTTTATTGTTGGTATCAGGATATGTGAATGTGTCAGGTTCTATATCTATTTGACCGCTTTCAGATTGTTCGTTCTTTGAATCAATCATATCTGTATAAAATATCATCCTCTTGAGATGGTTCAACACCTGTCTCTCTGTCAGCGGAGACTGTACTATCAAAACAACCAGGATCCCGTAAGTCTTCTGAATAATATATATCTTCGCTTGTGCTGTTTGAATCACTACAACTGAAAATTATAAGAGGCATAAGAAGAACTAATAAATATTTCATAAGATCTCCTGCCTGTAAAAGTTTACTTTAAAATGAGACTCAGTGTCAGCAAGAATAAAATTTCTGTAATTATAATATCTGGTTTTATTATTTTGTCGGTTTTAAGAAGATTCTCTGAGGGAAAAGTGGGAATCAATTTCTTAAAGTTTGGCAACTGAGTTATTATGGATGTCCAGTCTTTCCGTTTAGTGAGGAAGATTTTAAAGTTTAATTATAATCTATATTGTGATATTATTACATATTGGTCCGGAGGTCATTTTATGAAAAAGTATTTAATGTCTTTTTTTGTTGTTGTGATTGGGCTGATTGTTTTCAGTTGCGGTGATAACTCTACTCAGAATAATACTACTGATGGAGCAGGCAAAGATGTGTATATAGCAGATACTTATATTCCACCGAAAGATATTATTACTGATAATACAACTGTGGATTCAGGTGAGAAGGAGTGTCTTTTTCCATGTAATGCTGATGAAGTATGTATAGATGGAGAATGTGTGCTGGTAGGAGATGACGCAACTGTTGATATATCTTCGGATATAGAAGATATAATCTTTGATTCAACGGATATTTCTGACACCTCTGATATATATGATGCCAGTTATGACTCTGGATATGATACAACCTCAGATATTTCTATAGATGTTGGTGAAGAGGGAGTTGTTGTTGGTTCGGTATCGGATAGATTTCTATTAAAAGGTCTTATTCTTGATGGAGGTGACCCTTATTTTGGGGAGGTATATATTGTAGGTGATAAGATCTTCTGTGTGGACAAAGACTGTAGTTCTACCTATCAGAATGATAACGGAAAATATACCACTATTTATACGCATGGTGCGATTATCCCTGCATTTTTTGATGCACATAATCATCTTGCTTACAACATCCTTCCCAAATGGAACAATACAAAACTGTATCAAAACAGATATCAATGGCAGGCAGATAGCAATTATAAATTATTCAAAAAACCCTTTGATGACCTTGGTAATCTTGGTCTCAAATGTGAGATGGTAAAATTTGCCGAGGTGGTGGCGCTTATTGCGGGAACTACATCATCTCAGGGGTCTTCCTATACCGCAAAATGTATTAATGTCCTAGTGAGAAATGTAGATTCTCAGTACAATGGCTTTGGCATTGATTATGTAAGAACGCATGTGCCATCAATAGATTCTCTGGATAATTCTACTGCTACGAGTATTATAAATGGTACAAAGAATGGATCAGTAAAATCCTTTGTTATTCATCTTGCCGAGGGGATTGATTCCTTATCGCGTTCAGAGTTTTCTACTCTCAAGACAAAGGGACTTTTGCTCAAAGAGACTGCAATTATTCACGGAACGGCGCTCACCCAATCAGAATTTTCAGAGATGAAAAATATCGGATCCAAACTCATCTGGTCTCCGATTTCCAATACAAGACTTTATGGAAAGACTACTGATATTATTACGGCAAAGAACGAAGGACTTGATATTTCAATCGCTCCTGACTGGAATCCATCTGGCGGGAAGAATATTCTGGAAGAATTACAGTTTGTAGGAAAATACAACAGGGAGACATTGAACAATGCACTCTCTCCAAGAGAGATATTCAATATGGTTACATATATTCCAGCAAAGGCACTTGCAATGGAGGATAGACTGGGAAGGCTTGCAAAAGATTTTATTGCAGATATTACAATACTTGAAGTGGATTCAATTAAGGATTATTCGGATCTAACCAGTCTGGGTGTGGAGGATGTAAAACTTGTTTTTATCGGAGGGAAACCGCTCTATGGTGTCAAGAGATGGATGGATAAGATACCTCATCAGAATTATTGTGAAGAGATAAATGTCTGCGGAGATGATAAAGTAATATGTCTTAAAACCTCTGAATCAAGCACCGATAAATTCAACCAGACCCTTTCGGATATCATAAATATACTAAAATCAAACTACTCAGGACTGACAGAGCTATACAATTGTAAAAATTGATATCAGACCAATAGATATCTGGAAACTGTTGATTAAAGTTTTACTATTTATAAAGAGTGCCAGGTACCCTTCGTTCCATATTTTTTTGCTAATATATTGATATTGTTGGAAAATATTAAAATAAAGTTAATAAATCCAATTTTCAGTGCCAGATACAACGTAAGCTACAATGTAAGTTCAGAAACTATACTTGTTTTTATCTACATAATCCATGGATAATGTATAATTCTTATGATTTATTAACATCGTTTATAAGGAGTGCGAGGTACTTTAATCCCATTATCTTATTCTAACATATTGATTTCACGGGCTAAAAAATGGAATGAGACTTTATTGCCAACAATAAGTGCCAGTTACTTTTCAGTTGTCCTTTTTAGTTGTCTATTTTTTGCCATTTTTTTTATTTTGGTTCTTTGTTTATGGTTATAAGATTTATAGTTTACTGGCTTTCAAGAAGTCAATTAACGATAAAAAGTTATTATCTTATTATTACAACGAATAAATTTTCGGAATGGTTATCATAAGTGCCAGTTACTTTATGCGCCCATTTTATTTTTAACTCAATGATATGATTGATAAAAGTTGAGGTATGGCGTAAGGTTCTTAAGGTTCTGGATAATAGGTGCCAGGTACATTTTGCATTTTGCATTTTAGAAAATAGTTAAAAAACAGTTAGTGCTGGTAACAATAAACGATAAGTACAAATATACAGCAAAAAGAATGGCCGAACAGTGATTACTGTTATGCAGGGAGAGAAGTGCCAGGTACTTTATACAACTTTATCCTTTTTAACTATTTGATATGATTGGTAAAAATCTGAATAATGTGTGGGTCTGAACAATAAGTGCCAGGTACATTTTGCACATTTTGCATTTATGTTTACAGGTGCCAGGTACGTTTTGGTGCCAGTTACATTTTGGTTAAGTTAAAAGGTATAAGCTGTGGTGTTTGTTGATGTCTGGTCTGCTTATATCCATACCAGGTAAGGAACGGTAAAAGGTCAGAAGCTTAATGCTTCCGACTTAGAATTAGAAATTGAATAGGCGGGTTTCTTATTTTGAGCCAAAACTTCCCAAAAATTAAGTAATAGTTCTTTTATTATCTGGAAGAAAAAGGCAGGTAGATTCATATTGATTAATTGGGATACTATTTTTTTTGTAATAACAGCCAATTAAAATCTTCTACTTTTTAAAATTTCGCCTGTTTTGTAAATATCGCTTGAAATGGATTTCATTATTTGTTATTACTTATTAAGTAATATAAGACAGCGCTATCCCGATTGGGTACTAAAATATAAAAGCAAGGTACTGCGATTCATAAGATTCAGGATAAATTCTACTTGTACGAAGTCACGAGCAGGTGGGATAAAAAATTAAGAAGGGCAAGGAAAATTACTAAATCTTACCCTGGAAGGATTACTAAAGAAGGATTAATAAAACCTAAATATAAAATTAATCAACCTAAAACCTGCAAAGAATGTGGAGCGAGTCTATTCTTGATAAAGGAGAATCAGGAGATAGTTAATAGGTTAAAGAGATATTTTCCGTGGAGATGGAAGGAGTTATTTGTATTATCAGTTTTAAGATTGTTGTACAGATGTCCGCTTAAGCATATGGGATTTTATTGTCAGGATAGCTGGCTTTCTGAAGAATATAAGGACGCAACGCTGAGTAAGAACAGTATACATCAGATACTGGAATCTACAGGTAGAGAACGGGAGGTGATAGTAGAATTTTTAAGGAGTTTTATTTGGGGGGATGAGAATCTTTTGATTGATCTTACACATATATTTTCATCATCAGGAGGAGAGGTACTGGCTAAGAAGGGGATATAATAGCGAGTTTGATTTTACACCACAAATAAATCTATTGTTTATTTACTCTGCAGATCAAAAGGATACTTGATTATAGAAATATAATTCCTCTTGGAAATGAGATGGAGGACTACAACAGGAGGATGCAGAGTCGTTATGAGGAGATAAAGAAGATGCACGACAAACAGGCACAGAGACTTGAACAGTTCTTCTTTGAAATAGAAAAAATCCCACAGAGAAGGTAGTTGAACTTTAAGAGGTTTTATTATAAAAGAATAATATTATAGTCGTTTGATTTTTGAGGAGAAATTTATGCCAAAGACAATTATTGTTCTGGATGAGGTAATAACGGATTTGAAGGAGCTTAAGGGTCTTTATGAGAAGATAGAGAAGGGGGAGAATAGAGAGAAAATAGTAAGGGAACTATGCAAGAGAATAGATACTGATGAACTTTACGATTTTTTAATAAGCTGGAGGAAGCAGGGGATTGTAGAAGAGATGAAGGTTAAGGGGGAGAAGATAAACCAGATAATATATCTTGGGGAGAGACTACTTGGCAGGCAGATAAAGATAGAGTTAACAGGGGAGGTAAGTGAAGTAAAACTGGCGGGGACTGAGAGGATGATGGAAGAGATAATGGAGATGGGAGGCGGGGTGGAGTTAAAACCGGAGGTGTATAGATTTGGTAGAGGGAATGTATATGTGGAACGAGATGTAGAGGTAATAGGAGACGGGAAGGGAAGGACGAAGATAGAGGTGGATAAGGATATAGAGATGAATAGTAAAGGTAAAGGCAGGATAGTATTAAAAAATTGCACGATTAAAGCAGTAGGTGGAGTTGATAGGGTGATCAGGTTTGTAGGAGGCGAGGTAATGCTTCAGGGTATAAATTTTATAGGGGTAAAGGTGGAGATAGATGGAGGGTGCAAGGCGACGGTAGAGGAAAATATATTTGAGAAGGTAGAATTGGCAATAGAGGTAAAGGATATAGATAGTGATTTAATAGATAGTGGAAATAAGTATGAGAAAGTTCATAAAGAAATAGAAATAAAATCCTGCATGGGAGCAAGAAGTCCTTTGATAAAGGTTAAAAAGGATGAGGTTCTGGACATGGAATGGGTGATTGACTCTAAGACAGAGATAGTTGGAGATAAGAAGAGTAAGATAAAGATAGCAGGGAATGGATGTATAGTAATAATGGCAGATGGAACGGTGTTGAGGGATCTGGAAA
Source organism: Deltaproteobacteria bacterium (assembly GCA_037441045.1). GTDB lineage: Bacteria > Myxococcota > SpSt-1050 > SpSt-1050 > SpSt-1050 > SpSt-1050. The sequence continues at coordinate 5,611 of JBBISZ010000151.1, forward strand.
TAGAGTCTGAGGGAGACAAGCATATAATTGTTGTAAAAGGAAATAATGTAAAGGTAGAAGGGTGCCGGATAAAGGGGGGTGTAAAGTTTGAGAATGGTAGAGGGGAGATAGAAAGAAGCTGGATATATCATACTAAGATAAGTGAACAAGCAGGTGCGCTTCTTATAAAAAATAGTAGAGTTTTTATAAATGAGTGTAAGATGAGTAGTAATTATTATAATGGAATATCAATCTTAGATAGTAGTGAGGCATATATAAAAAATTCAGAGTTATTTGAAAATGGGAATAAAGAAGGAAGTTATTCTCAAATCTGGATTGATAATTCTGTATGTAAGATAGATAGGTCAAAAATACACGATGGGATTAATTGTAATGGAATTTATAGTAAAAGTGGGAAGGTAAAAATAGAAGGAAGTGAGATATACAAAAACTATTATAATGGAATCGATGTTAAAGAGAAAAGTGAATTGGAGATAGTAAATAGTGACATATATGAAAATGGGAATAAAGAAGGATATTATCCTCAAATCTGGATTTATAATTCTGTATGTAAGATAGATAGTTCAAAAATACACGATGGGATTAATGGTACAGTAATTTATAAAACAAGTGGGGAGATAAAAATAGAAGGAAGTGAGGAATACAAAAAATATATTAATGAAATTACTAGAGAATATTCTAGTGGCTGCTTTATAACCACAGCAACACTAACAAATACAGGCAGGATGGACGATAACTGTTATGAACTTAATCTCTTTAGATGGTTTAGAGATAATTATCTGTTAAAAAAGGAGTATGGTAGAGATCTGGTGAATATGTATTATAGGATAGCACCATTGATTGTAAAGGAGATAGATAGTAGAAAGGATAGAGATGCTATATATGAGCATATCTGGAAAAAGTATTTAAAATTATGCAAAAACATGATAGAGGAGAGAGAGTTTAATAAGGCGGAAAGAATTTATATTAGTATGGTAAAGAAACTATGTATGGATTTTCTGGGAGGTTTAAGTTTTTATGAACACAGGCAGCAGAGCCGATGTAATAAAGACACTGATATGTATCATCTTTGAACCATATCCGTAACTAAAAAAGTGTCCCATACCAACTATAT
>JBBISZ010000152.1:0-252 GCA_037441045.1 Deltaproteobacteria bacterium
GTCACCGTTGCTACTAACAGCCTGTCTATTGCTATTTGAACACTGATATCTTGGATCACAGTTAGAGAAGACATCAACATAATTGCCCTGTAAATAAGTACTGGAGGTTAGATTTGTAAGCTGGACTGTCGTTGTAGAACCACTCTTTTCCGGTGAATCCATATAGACATTTGCAGAGGCATTCATCACCCTGTTTAGTCTCTGAATTATTGAACCATCACGCGCATCTAAATAATAAATATAAGAGGCGCC
>JBBISZ010000152.1:262-6722 GCA_037441045.1 Deltaproteobacteria bacterium
AATAGGATTCAACACTAATTTTATAGACAGGGTAAAAACCTTCTCCCATCTCAAAATATACCTTTTTAATTTCGAGACCTTTCTCATTATATAGTGATGGTTTGAGGTGATTTAGAACTATAGATCTTGCCGCGTCAGGAGTATATAAGAAGGAAGTTGATGGATTCTCTATCTGCTTTAATGAGTTTGAGATCTGAATAATATTACCATCTTTAATAAGTGCAACCACCTCTCCCCCTTCAACCTCTATCCCTTCAAAAATCTGGGCATAGCGATATATGCTGTACTCCTCAAAAAAATTACTTTTTACAAGAGAAAGAGCATTCTTCTCTAAAACAGCCCCAAAAAGATCCAATTTATCGGTCAAAAAATTACGGAGCTCATATTCATTTTTTACAGGGATATTCAGGTTGTAAAGAAGCGATGGAATCTTTATCCCTGCCTTAAAAGTTACCTTTACAGACGGGTTATCTTTTACAAAATTTTCAAGACGGGAGAGAGATACATCCTCAAATCTGTCATATCCAAAGAGATTAAAAGAAAAAACAAACAGAAAAATAAATGTACATATTTTTTTCATAATAAAACCTCCTTCACGGTGCTAATAATATTTGAAAGTGCCTTAAAAATAAAAGGCAAATTCAATCTTCTGCTCTATTATGATAATTGTGTCATATAAAAGGATTCTTAATGCCTACAATTATCCTAATATTATTGACTTATTTACATTAATCTTATAAAAAATCCTTGCCTTTAATGGAGGTCTTTAATGTTAAAAAAACTTATGCCCAAAGAGATAGACTTCTTCGAATATTTTGACAAAATTGCAACCACAATTAATAGAGGTATAGATATTTTTGAACATACTATGAAAAACTATCAGGATTGCGATTTCTCCTGCAGAAACAATGAATTGAAAGAGGTAGAACATGAGGCGGATACTATGGTTCATCTCACAATTGAGGCACTAAATAAGACATTTCTTACACCGATTGATAGAGAGGATATTCAGGCACTTGTAAAGAAGATAGATGATATTCTGGACCTTGTTCAGGCAACAATGCTCAGATTTGAGATGTATAAAGTAATATCTGTAACACCCGAATTTATCGATATGATAGATGTGCTCAAAAAGACATTTTCCGAACTTCACAAGGCGGTACTCGAGATGAGAGACTTCAAAAACAGAGATAAGATTCAGAAACACTGTATAGAAATAAATCGTCTTGAAAATGAAGGCGATTCAAAGCTCAGACTGGCAATAACAAAATTGTTTGCAGAAGAGAAAGACCCGATAAACATTATAAAGTGGAAAGAGATATATGAAAATATAGAGATAGCCATTGATAGATGTGAGGATGTTGCAAATATCATTGAGGGTATAATGCTGAAAAACTCATAAATACTCAATGTCCGTTTTTAAGTTAATTTCAGAATTCAAACCACAGGGGGATCAACCGGAGGCAATCAGCAAACTGGTCGAAGGAATAAATAATGGGGTCAGGGATCAAATACTACTGGGTGTAACTGGATCCGGCAAAACCTTCACAATGGCGTGCATCATAGAAAAAATTGGATTACCTGCTCTGATACTCAGTCCAAACAAGGCTCTCGCCGCCCAACTATTTGAGGAATTCAAACAATTTTTTCCTGAAAATGCGGTTGAATTTTTTGTATCTTACTATGATTATTATCAGCCCGAGGCTTATGTACCAGAAAAGGATCTCTATATTGAAAAGGAGACCGATATTAATGAAGAGATTGATCGTCTGAGGCATTCCGCCACTCATTCACTACTTACCAGAAACGATGTTATTATTGTAGCATCTGTATCCTGCATATACGGTCTCGGCTCATCAGAGACATATTCTGAGATGCAACTTTTATTGAAAAAAGGAGAGACAATTGAGCGTTCCCATATTTTTGAAAAATTGGTAGAGATGCAGTACCAGCGCAATGAGATAGATTTTCACAGAGGAACATTCAGGGCAAAGGGTGAGACTATAGATATATTTCCTCCTTATGAGGAATCCCTCGCAGTTAGAATAAAACTCACAGGTGACACCATTGAGGCAATAAAAGAATTTGATCCTATCTCGGGATACACAAGTAAAAATCTGGATAAAATCTATATATTCCCTGGCTCCCATTATGCCATAACAAGGGATCAACTGAGCAGGGCACTGGAATCTATCAGAAGCGAACTAAAATCAAGACTCAATGAACTATATAGTCAGAATAAAATACTTGAAGCACAGCGACTTGAACAGAGAGTAAATTATGACCTTGAGATGCTCGCCGAGACAGGATATTGTAACGGTATAGAAAATTATTCCAGACACTTTACCAGAAGGTTACCTGGTGAACCTCCTCCTACTCTCCTTGACTACTTCCCTGAAAAGTTTGTTACAATTATTGATGAAAGTCATATAACCATTCCTCAACTTAATGGCATGTACAATGGAGATCACAGCAGAAAACAGACACTTGTTGATTTTGGATTCAGGTTACCATCGGCACTTGATAACAGACCGCTCAAATTTGAAGAATTCAGAAAATTGACCAGACAGACTATTTTTGTGTCAGCCTCACCAGTACCCTATGATTTTTCAGTTGCAGTGAATAATATCGCGGAGCAAATAATTCGTCCAACAGGTCTTATTGACCCGCAAATAATAATTAGACCCGCAAAGGATCAGATTGAAGATCTAATAAAAGAAATAACTATTCGAGTGGAGAGGAATGAGAGGGTACTTGTAACTACTCTGACAAAAAGATTTGCCGAAGAACTTACCGAATATCTTACCGAAAAGAGATTCAAAGTTAAATATATGCACTCTGACATAGATACCCTTGAGAGAATACAGATTATAAGAGGACTCAGAAAAGGCGAATTTGATATACTTATAGGTATAAATTTACTAAGAGAAGGTCTGGATCTACCCGAGGTGTCTCTGGTCGCCATTCTGGACGCCGATAAAGAAGGTTTTTTGCGTTCAGAAAGGTCTCTTATTCAAACCATAGGTAGGGCAAGTCGAAACATAAACGGAACCGCTATCCTTTATGCAGATAATATTACAGAATCAATAAGAAGGGCAATGAACGAAACCAATAGAAGAAGGGCAAAACAGGAAGAATACAACAGAAAAAACAGAATAAATCCAAAGACTGTAATCAAGAGAGTCTCAGATGTAAAGTTTAGTATATACAATGCTGATTACTATCAGGTGGATAATCTTGAGATTAAGGATCTTAAAATCATTGAAAAAAAGATTGCCACATTAAAAAAAGAGATGCTAAAATGTGCCTCTAATCTGGAATTTGAAAAGGCTGCCGAATTGAGAGACCAGATTAAGGAGCTCGAACGATTTCTGTTAAGGATTAACTGAGGTTATGAATCAGGTAGTATTTGGAAATTATATTCTTACACGAAGAATAGGCACTGGCGGAATGGCTGAGGTCTTCCTTGCAAAGAGACTCTCATCTGCAAACCTCAATAAATCTCTCGCATTAAAAAAACTGCTTGATAAGCATAAGAATGACTCTGAGATTGTGAGGCTCTTTTTGAACGAAGGTCACCTGTTGTCATATATTATGCACCCAAATGTTATAGAGGTTTACGATGTTGGTGAGGTTGAGAACATACCTTACCTTGTAATGGAATATATTTATGGTAAAGATCTTTACTCAGTAATAAGGCTTGCACAGAATCTAAACATCTCCATTCCACTGGATATTATATTATACATAATTACTGAGATCCTTGAGGGTTTAGGCGCTATACATTCAGTGAGAGACAACAAAGGCACAGAATTAAAAATAATACATGGTGATATCAATCCCTCAAATATATTCCTGAGTTATGAGGGCGAGGTCAAGATTGGAGATTTTGGAATTGCAAAATCCAGATTTGATAGGAAGAAATCACATGGGAATGTTCTCAAAGGTAAGATTTCTTATCTTGCACCGGAGCAGGTATTGCTTGAAAATTTTGACCAGCGCATAGACATCTATGATGTGGGATTAATTCTGTACGAGATGCTGACGCTCAAGAAGGCATTTGATGAATCCAACGATGAGAGGTTATTAAACGAGATTCTCAATAAAGAAATAGACGAGATAATTTACAACAACAAACCTGTGGATAATGACCTTAAGAAAATAATCTTAAAAGCAATTCAGAAAGAACCAAAAAAAAGATATAGGACTGCTCAGGAATTTCTATCAGATATTAATTTGTATATCAAAACACGCAATATAAAGATCAATTATGTTATTCTCAAAAACTTTATGAATTCTCTTTATGCAGAACAGATTGAAAGTGACCTGCTAATAAACAAACAGGAAAAAACCAACTACTCAGGAAGCATTTCGGCAACCCCGATTGCAAAGATAATAATAGACCTCATTAAAAGAAAAGAGACAGGAAGGCTTTATATTGAAAATTCTGGCATATATAAAAATATATACTTCAAAGATGGCAAAATATATTATGTATCATCTAATTATCAGCATGAACTCTTTGGCGAATTCCTCATTGGAAAACAGGTACTATCAAGAAATATAATAGAAGATGCATTAAATATATGCAAGGCTGACAATACTCGTCTAATAGATTATCTTGTAACAAAAGGATTCTTAAAACCTCACGAGATGTATAATCTGCTTCAGGAACAGATTAAAGAAAAGATTTACCATCTTTTCAGCTGGGATAAAGGGATCTTTATATATTTTGAGAAGGAAGTTACAAAACAGGAGGCTCTACCCCTGAACCTTGGAGGTATTGAATTTATTTATAAATGTATTTCACAATATATGCCTACAAATATTATAGAAAGTTATCTCTCAAATTTTATTTTTCAGCCAATTGAAATCAATGAAGATGCCTCTTATTTTATTGAACAGATGAAACTCAATTCTATAGAGCTGAGATTAATCAAGGTCATCAAGCACAATGAAAATCTAAATAGTGCTATAAATGATGCTGTCTTAAACCACGGTTACAGAAAAGATGAGGTAATGAAGCTGTTCTTCACCCTTGAAATTATAGGATATATAAGACACAATTGAAGAATCTATTATTGGCACTGGTTGACAAATGGGATTGTTATGATAAGATAATTACTCATTTTATTGGAGGTTTCTGCAATGAGAAGTTATTTTCTACTTATTATTGTTAGCATTACACTATTTTATGCATGCTCCGATGATGTAACTTCATCTATGGATGTAAAACCACAATCAGATATTATAGTTGATACCAACCCTAATATATGCAGGAATAAATCCGACTGCCCGTCGGGAAAGGATTGCATAAATGGTAAATGCGTTGATATTGAAGAAGATGCTGGAATTGATGGAGGAACAGACATAATTGAAGATGTGTCTGACGGTGGGATCTACTGCGAAAATGACAATCAATGTCCAAAAAACTACAAATGTAATCTCTCCAATAATACCTGCGAGGAGATATTGGAACCAAAAGTATGTCTCTCGGAAAATGAAATGGATTTTGGATATGTCCAATATGGACAATCAAAAGAAAAATGTGTGGTGCTTACCAATTGCGGAAATGCCCCATTAATGGTTACTGGTGTTGATTTTGGCGGTAGTACCGCATCTGCATATAGTTTTAAGAGCGGGCAGGAGAAGAAGAAGACACTTCAACCCAACTCATCGGATTACCTTGATATCTGCGTAGTAGTTACCCCAAATTCAGAAGATGCACCTCAGGGAAGCGTAGAGGTCTATACCAATGCAGAACCAGCAAAAGTCATAATACCGCTCAAGAGCCAGTACAAAGGTTCTGCAGATCTGGTATTTGTAAATGAAAATAATACAAAAATCTGGCCAGATGGAAATAATGCCACATTCAAAGTAGACTTTGGACTTGTAGGACCTGGAAACAACAAATCATTAAAGTTCAGGATCACCAATGCAACAGACGGAGACAAACCATTATTTATAAAAAGCCTTGATAAATTTGCCACTCAGTTTGGTGGGAGATTCTTTGATATTCAGGACGATACAAAAGACCTAACCCTTCCAATAATTGTAGCACCTTCTCAAATAATAGGGCTCGAACTCACCTATGCACCAACACAGAGGAGTCCAAAGGATCAGGGGAATCTACTTATTGAGACAAATGACAACGATATAGATAACAATGGCACAGCAGACAACGGCAAATTGCTGATTGAATGCAGTGGGGTTGCTGAGTTCCCACCCGATATATCAGTTGATCCATTATCTCTGGACTTTGGGGATGTACAGAAAAATGTAAAAAATCCCCCAAAGAAAAAGATTCTCATTGTTAATACTGCAGACCCCGTTGCCGGACAGACTTTAATTATCAATGCCGAAATAGGAAATTCAACCGAGACATCATTTTCATTTAGTCCCACATCTCACAATATACCTCCGGGTGAAGGCAGAGAGATTGAGGTATCCTACTCCCCTG
>JBBISZ010000153.1:0-6007 GCA_037441045.1 Deltaproteobacteria bacterium
CTGTATAAAATATGGCAGTTTAATATTCGCTATGTGAGAAAAGGAGTATGGTATACAGATAATCTGATAATGATTAAAATATTTATGAAATATTAAGACCAGAAAAAGGTCTGATTATTAGAAAGGATTCGTCTGAAGATGAAAAAACTACAACTACAACTAATTAAATTACCTATGTGTGCACAAAGTTGTCTTGATGTATATAATGAAGAAATTATAATAGAATAGATAGGGTAAGTATATCTTAGCTTATTGAAATTAAGGGGCTTTTAAGTTTTTGCTGCCAAAGGATAAGAAGCATTGGTTATTGACAATATTTCCCCCTTGTAATATTATTCAGAATGTGAATGATTTTCATTCAAATAGTGAATTGATTTATAAAAAGCGGCTGATAGGTCCAGCGATAAGGTCTGCCATACAGAAATTTCCGATAGTTGTCATTACAGGGGCCAGACAGGTAGGTAAAAGCAATTTTTTGCAGAATGAATTTGCAGATTTCAAATATGTCAGCCTTGATGATTTCTCCATTCTAAGACAGGCAAAGTCAGACCCAGCATCTTTATTGGATAGATGCTGATAAGATAATCATTGACGAGACTCAGAAAGCCTCTGAGATATTTTCAGCCATAAAGTTAGCAGTTGATAAGACGAAGAGAAGTATGAGGTTTCTCATATCAGGCTCATCAAATTTACTCCTGATGAAAAAGATAACTGAGACCCTTGCAGGCAGGGCAGTATATTTTGAAATGAACCCAATGACACTGGGAGAGATAAGGGAAAGATTGGGAGAGCTGGGGAATTTTTTCAATTTATGGGAGCAAGAATTAAGAATATCTGAGCAGAGGGCGGAATTTATAGATCCAGTGCAGTTTATGTTTAAGGGTTTTATGCGTCACTCATGCATCTGGATAATTTAAAAGATGTCCTTTTATGGTAGGAGGGATATGTTAAGACATATATAGAGATGGATGTGAGGGACCTGTCGCAGATAGAATCATTGATAGATTTCAGAAAGGTAATGGATTCCCTTGCGGTAAGAACTGGAAATATTCTGAATCAGACTGAAATAGCCAGAGCCACAGGGATCAGTCAGCCCACGGTTTAAAGGAATTTGAAGTTACTTGAGGTCTCAAATATCATAAAGAGAATCCCTGCCTATTTTCAAAATAGAACTAAACGGGTGACCAAATCTCCTAAAGTATTTTTTATGGACCCTGCTTTAAGTGTTTATCTTTCGGGCTATTATAATGAAGGATCGTTGAGCAATGCCAGAGAGATTGGCAGTTTTTTTGAAACAATGGTTTTGTTGCACCTTAATGTCCTTTCTGAATTAATGGTTCCAAAGGCAAAGATATTTTACTGGAGAAATACTACGGGTAAAGAGATAGATTTTGTTATAGAGCATGGAAGAAAACTCCTTGCATTTGAGGTAAAATTTACAAGAAATCCGTCATTTAACGATATAAGAAACATTCTTGCCTTTCTTGAGAACTATCAGCAAGCGGTTAGAGGTATATTGGTGCATTCAGGAGATACAATTAAGTGGCTCCACTCAAATGTAATAGCAGTTCCATGGTGGTGGATTGGATTATGAGTGAATTCTTTCTTTCTGTCAAAACCTATTGTCTATATATTTTGCAACCCAATCAATGCTGCGCCGAGGGCGCCAGTAAGTTGGGGATTTTTTGAGACTATGACTTCTTTATTCAGTTCCCTTCTCAATAGATTTACAATGGCTGTATTCAGAGAGACTCCTCCCGACATAATTATTGGATCAATAATCCCTATGCTTTTGATCATGGATTTGATTCTTCTTACGAGTGAGAGGTGAAGTCCATTAAGTATCTCTCTATAGTCAACTCCCTGTGAAAGGAGTGAAATAATTTCAGATTCAGCAAATACGGTACAGGTGGAGGATATATTCTGCTCTTTTTCTGCAGACATCGCCAGTTCACCTATTTTTGAGATCTCAAGGTTAAATCTGATTGCAATATTTTCAAGGAATCTACCTGTTCCGGCGGAGCATTTGTCATTCATAACAAAGTCCAGAAGTTCTCCATCCTTTCCACATTTGATAACTTTTGAGTCCTGTCCACCTATATCTACAATTGTGCATTCTTTGCCAAATTCATTAAAAATACCTTTGATATGACAGGTTATCTCTGTATATCTATGAGCAGCATCCAATACCATCTCTTTTCCATAACCTGTTGCTATAATTGGATATTCATCTTTATTGAACGATTTTAATTCATTCTTGATTATACTATCTATCTGGTCTTTTATTATGGGTTCTGCAGTCATAATTTTGTGAAATAACAGATTTTTTTCATTACTTAGGACAACTATTTTTATCGTAGTTGAACCTGCATCAATACCTATTGAGCCTTTTCTTTGCATCTTCTCTCCTTTATCTGCTCAATAAATGCCTCAAGCCTGAGTCTTGCCTGATTGAGATTGAAGTCTCTTGGATCTGCCTGATCCGCCTCAATCAGTAGCGATGGAATATTTAATTCACTTATAATTCTGTTTCGCTGGTCAATCTGACCAAGAGAATAAGGTTTGCATGAACGATTTGAGTGAAGAATGACACCATCTATACTGAGTTCCTCAATCAGTTTTTTCATGGTATCAAGTTTGGATTTTGTACTTCTGTTAAGCAGAACCTGCAAATAGACTTTTGCAATAGAGTCAAGGGGTTTTGAATCATCCATCAGCGGTGCAAGTTCTCCCCATGCGTAGCTGAATGTAGCTGCAACAATTGATGTGTTCATCTTTGCAAGAGAGGATGATATTTCTCTTAACATAAACCATACAGGCAAGTTGTCCCAGAGGAGTCTATAGTCTTCCCTCTTTATCGCACCAATCTTCATTTTGGCTCTGTAATTGAGTTCCTCAAGAAGCCTTTTATAGTAAATAACTGTCCCTTTTTCTCCCCTCAGATTTACAATTGGTCCCATATGAATGAAGGTATCAAATGCAGTAATAGGGGACGGGTGGTATCTGGCAGTCATAAGAACTTTGAGCCATAGATCCACAGCATCCTTTGAATACTGGACAACCTTTTTGAGTCTATTCTCCTTTAAATCCTTCTCAGATACTCGCTCCATTGTTTCCTGTGCATTTATTAGTTGAGACTTCACATACTCAATCTGATACTGTTTTATATTTTCGTATATAAAAGGCGTATCTATTACAATTATGGGGATTTTATAGATATCTGCAATTACTCTATACCAGTAGAGAACCGTCTGACATATATTATTGCAGGTCAGAATAAGATCAGGCTTCGGGATTTTTGCAACAGGATCTTTACCTTTTAGAATACCGCCAAGATTTACTTTGACATAACTGCAGATGTCCTGACTGTATGAAAAATCTTCAGCATCTTCAATCAGGGTACCGGATAGTTTTCTTGCGCCGCAGAGTGCAGCATGATTTTCTGGATAAAATAGATGGTAGTCAAGTGCAAGTAATGTCTCAATGGGCGCACCGGATGTTACCCATGCAACTTTCTTTTGTGTATATGCACCTTTGAGGTAGTGATAGCTCATAAGCTCTTTCATATAGGAGGTAGAAATTATTGGTGGTCCAGATAAAGAATCTTTCTTCTCTTTTTTCCTTTTTGTCCTCAGGATTTCTTTTATCCTACTGAGTCTGAGTATAAATCTGCCTGCTATTCCCGCAACGATAAGATATTTTATTCTTTTTATCATAATCCCTCTATAAAAGCCTGTAATCTGTTTATATTCTGCTTTGAAATCTGATTTTTTAGTTCGTATTCAATGAGAAATGTCTTTATATTATTCTTTTTTAAGTATTCCCTTATTTGAGGATAGTCAAAATATTCAGGTTCGCAAAATTTCATTATATAAAAGATTCCGCCCTTTGCTCCGGTCTTTGTTATTTTTTGCATCAGCCTCTCTACCCTGTTTGAGATTGGTGAACCCTTTTCTGGATCTGGCTCTGTTAAGAGTATCATTTCTATCTGGGCTCTTAACGGATCTCTATCAGGTTCAATCTTGTATGAAAAAATCCTCCTCTGTGAGATTGCAAGGTCATCAAAGACGATTCCAGAACCGAGTCCTGAAGTAAAATCAAACAATTGTAATGGTTCAAATGTAATGCCTGATATAAAAATTCTCTTCTCAATCGATCGAGGTTTTTCTCCTTTAGTATTAAGTAGTGTTTCTAATATATGTTTTAGTTGTTCTGGAGGGAGATATGTTCTTGATTGGATTATTTCGTAAAATTTTCTATCTGAGATGTTTAAGAATTCCCTTGTGTCATAAACCCGTGACAGGAGACTGTTGATCTCCATGTCTTTCTTGATTTCAGAGACAAATCTATCTTTATCAAATCTCTTATTAGTTATTCTCTCAAGCTTATTTATTAATTCTCTTAACTCACTTACTCCAAAATTAATTCCCGCATCATCAAATCTTTTTGGAATATAAAAGTTGATTACGGGCTTTTTTAGATTGATAAAGTCAGTAAGAAGTGAACCTATTTGCTGGAATGTGTCGCATATATGTGGTATGAATATCAGATCGTAATCTTTATCAAATCTTTTATCTTTTACAAAGGAGAGCAGAATTCTTCCAATAGAGCATGTATAACTTTGAATATGCTCATCAGCATTTGATATGTCAGTATCTCTGGAGTTCCATATCTCCATGGGGTGGATATCAAATGTCCTCAGGAGAGATGCGGGGTAATAGATTGGGAAGATAAGAGCTATAATTTTGTTATTTTCTCTACAATATTTTATTATTTCTGCTCGAGAAGGTATATTAATCATACAAAATTGCATATATCACAATAGGTAAATTTAGTAAAACACTAACTCAGTGCTATATAAACTAAAAGAATTGACATCTTAAGAGTTATGTTTTAAGAATAAGACAGCAAATGTGAGGTTTTTTAGATGAACAGGTTATTGATTTCGGCAATGTTTATTATCATTTTGGTTCCTGTAGTTTCCAATTCTCAGGAGTTGAAGCAGTCGTTATGTTTTGAAAATCTCTTTGGGCCCAACATCATTACATTTGAGAAGAAGGCTGATCTTGGTGAACAGGTGGTTATACTTGGCTTTCAGTACCCGGGGGATGATGCGGAGACATCAGGAGGTATTGTAATATTTGCCAGGACAGATAGACTCTGGATGCCTGCATATGGTGTAATATTCAATAAATATGTTCCTAAGGATCTTAAGATAGACGATAAGGTGCTTGAGATACAGCTTGAACAGTATTCTACCATGCCTGTAAAAAAGACTATTAAGATGGAGTATGGTAAAGATTTTGATTTTCTTAAGAATAACAGGGCACCCTTTTATGAGATAAAGATAGATGCATCATCCCTTCTGAAAAAGGAGAATATTAAGGCACAGAATGTCATTGATTTTAATTTTGATACAGCATGGGCAGAGGGGGCAGAGGGGACTGGGATAGATGAGAGTGTTACTTTAAAATTCAGACAACCAGTTAATATAGGTATGGTGGGGATAATACCTGGATTATTTGGCATACAAAACTACAAAGACAATAATAGGGTTCATAGAGGGAAACTAAAATTTCAAATAGAACCACCCAGAGAAGAAGGGGAGAGTTCCTTGCTCTTTTCAGTGTCAGAGGAAGAGGTGGATATGAGTTTCCCGAATAGACCAAATTGTAGCTTTTTTGATGTAAGGCAGACAGTTGTAAAGGAGATGAAGGTTCAGATTACATCTGTATATCTGGGGGATAAGAATGACGATGCCTACATAAGTGAAATTTTTCTGTTTGATTTTATAGATCCAGAAAAGTATAACAGTAAATCAGAAGATAGTAAAAAGTCTAAACCAGTAGAAAATAATGAAAAACAGGAGACAGATAAGAAATCAGGAGGGGAGAAGGGTAAGTAATGAAAAATCTTGTTTTATTGGTTGTCTTTTCAATTATTATAAATGGTTGTGGATATAAAGAGGAGATAGAGAATCTTAAATCAGAGGTTGGGCAGATAAAAG
>JBBISZ010000153.1:6017-6703 GCA_037441045.1 Deltaproteobacteria bacterium
ATTCAAAAGACTGAGGAATCTATTTCTATTTTTTCAAAAGACCTTGCCCTTGTAAAAAATGACATTGAATCTCTCAGCAAAGAGATTGAATCGCTCTCAAATAAATTGTCCAGCGAAAAACAGCAGAATATTTCCAGTAAGGCAAAGCCAAAAAAGAAGAAAAAGAGATAAATCAGGCTCCAGCCTTTCTTCTCATAGTTGCCTTTCTGGCTCTGGTCTTTTTGTAAGCCTTCAGTCTGTTGCATTTAGTTCTGTTTCTGTGAGCAAATGATCTCTTCATAATAAATCCTCCTGTTTATTTTACTTTACTACCATTTACGGCATCTTTATCGAAGGTTGCCAGATATATTCTCTGGCCAGAAAGTGAGCCTGCAAGCAGCATTCCATTGGATTCTATCCCCATCAGTTTTGCAGGTTTGAGGTTACAAATTACCATTATCTTCCTGCCTATAAGTTCTTCTGGTGAATAATATTCTCCAATACCTGCCACAATCTGTCTCTTTTCTCCACAATCAATTATCAGTCTGATGAGCTTTCTGGAGTTTTTAACCCTTTCTGCCTCAAGTATTTCAGCCACCCTGAAATCAATCTTTGAAAAGTATTCATAATCTATCAGTTCTGACTGGGTCTCTACGCTCTCAGACTTTTTATCTGTCGCTGCCGTTGTCTCCTCGGGTTCTAAAATC
>JBBISZ010000154.1:0-6660 GCA_037441045.1 Deltaproteobacteria bacterium
AGAATAAAAACCATTATGTAGACCTAAAAATAGAGGGAAGATATTTCGGATATACTGTGGATGCAGACAAGGCGTGGTTGGATGCAGAAATTGCAAAGGGAAGAGCAGCTGATGCTATTTCAAATTCTTCACAGCATAGATTGGTATTATCCATGGCATATCTCTCAATCCTCTTTTAACAGGCTGGAGGTAGATAATGAAAAAACTATCATTGCTTCTCATCCTGTTCATACTTGCTGCTTCAATGGCATATGGGCAGAAGAAGGAGGAAGAATTAAAACTCTCGGCTTCTGTTAAAAAGATTATTGATGAATACAACTCTGGCGATTATGTAAGTGCTGCTTACAAATTTTTTGATGTCTATGAAAATGATTCAAATCAGGCTAATCAATTAGCAGCGGAGTATTTTGTAGGTTCTTCACTTGCAAAAATCGGACTCTATGGACCCTCTGTATATTTCTTTGCCAGCATATTAAAGACTGGCGCAAATCACCCATTTTATTTGAGGGCTGTAGAGGGACTTTCCGATGCGGCATCAAAACTCAAGGACGACCTTGTAATTCCTGAATTGCTTTTGAGATATTATTCATCAGAATTTCAAAAATTGCCACCTGAGACACTCAACCATATTAACTACCTGATTGGAGAACTATCATTTAGAAAGTGTAGAGTTGCTGAAGCTGAAAAATTCTTTGATGTAATAGGTAAGGATAGTAAGTACTATTATAAGGGGCTTTATATCAAAGCCATTTTGAGAGTGAGATCGCAGAAACTTGAAGAGGCAAATGAGATTTTTAGTGATATTGTAAAATCCATTCCTCCTAAGAAAGGAAAGATAGTAAGTGGGACATCTCTTGAAGTTGGAGATGATCTGTTGCAGGTAAGAAACCTTGCAATTATGGGGATTGCCAGAAATAATTATGAATTGGGGTTGTATCAGGAGGCTGCCAAATATTATGAGATGATTGATAGATTTGAAAGCGAGTGGCTTGATGCCGTTTTTGAAGGCGGATGGACATATTATCAACTTAAAGAATATGGAAAGGCTATTGGCGCTACTCATACGCTGCTTGCACCTGGATATGGAGAACAGTTTTTCCCCGAAACATATATTTTGAGGGCAACGGTCTATTTTGAAAATTGCCTTTATGATGAGGCAAAGCAGACACTTGAACAGTTTTATGCAAGATATAAAGAGATGCCTGATAAACTAAAGCCCATAATATCAGATTCACAAAAGTCCCCTGAGTATTATTTTGATATGATGATAAGTACATCTATTTCTGAAAAGACTGATATTCCACAGGAGTTGAGAAAATATCTATTAAAGAATCCAAGGCTTCAGAAATTTATTTATTTTATTCTTGAACTTGATAAAGAGAATGAGATGGCCTTAAGGATTGGTTCGTTTAAGGATTCAAGGGTAGGCAACTTTATAAAAGGTAATATCAGGCAGCAGAGAGAACTGCTTGTGAAGATTGTTGGGAAATGGATTCAGATCAGACTTGTGGACTTACATGATTCTCTAATTGATTTCTTAAATCAAGCACAACTTATTGATTTTGAGACAGTAAATGCACAGAGGAAACAATTGCAGAGTAGTGGAACTGAACAACAGGATAAAACTACCAGCGTAAAGACTGTATCAAAGAAGGCAGATTTAAAAAGGCCTTCGATTGATTCAGATAAAATAGATTTCTGGGAGTTTGATACCGAATACTGGAAAGATGAATTGGGGTATTATTTTTATACTTTAAGAAACGAATGTAAAAAGTGAGTAGAAAAATGAAAAGATCAATTATTATTGTTAGTCTTTGTATGAGTTTGTGTTTTATTGGTACTTTGTCTCTTTCTCCCTCTTTGATGGCGCAGACAAAACAGGAAAAGAAGGATAAGAAGGCAAAATCCGGAAAAGAAGAGCCCAAAAAGAAAGCGCCCACTGGACCAGCAAAGATAGATATGCCAAAACCTGAGGAGAAAGAGGTTTCAAGGGACGAATTGGCAGATAAGAAACGGGATGAGGCTATCAAGATGCTTAAAGATATAATTACCCGTTTTGAAAAAGGCCCGAAGAAGGCAGACGTTATGTTTCAGCTGGCAGAACTATATTGGGAAAAGTCGAAATATGTATATTTTCAAGAGATGTATAAATATGAAAAGCAGCTTGATGAGTGTAATAAAAAGACTAAAGATATTAAAGCCTGTGAGAAGATAAAGATAAATACAAGGGAGTCAGAACTCTATCGTAAACAGGCTCTGGATATTTATGGGAAAATCATAAAGGAATACCCCGATTATCCAAGAAAGGATGAGGTTCTATTCGTACTTGGATATAACCTTTATGAAATGGGGAAGAAGAACGAAGGTGTAAAATATTACTGGGAATTGATAAAAAAGTATCCTCAGAGCAAATATGCGCCAGATGCTTATCTGTCACTCGGAGAACATTTCTTCAATAATAATGAGGTTTTTAAGGCAGTTCAGGCATATGAAAAGGCACTCACATTTAATGACCCGAAGATTACTGTAGTTGCACTCTATAAACTTGCATGGTGTGATTACAATCTTGGAGAATATGAAAAAGGAATAGAGAAACTCAAACAGGTTATACAATACGGTCAGAAAGAGTCAGAAAAGAGCAAGATTAAGCTTGAAAGAGAGGCCATGAATGATCTTGCCCTTTTCTTCTCGCAGGTAGATGCGGTTGATGAGGCAAAGGATTACTGGGAACGGGTGGCTGGAAGGCAGAGGCTGAAGGATTTATTGAAGTTATTGGCTAGAGTATATGATGATCAGGGCAAGTATGATCAGGCAATCAAAACCTATAGACTTGTTATTAACGAATATCCAAATGCACCAGAGTGTCCGGAATTTCAGAGCAATATTGTGCAAAACTACAAGAAGCTTAATAATACTGAGATGGTCAAGAAAGAAATTAGAAGACTGGTTGACCTTTATAAGCCCAACTCTCCATGGGCAAACCAGAACGCAGAGAATAAATTTGCCCTTGATAAGGCATATGAATTGACAGAAGAGGCATTGAGAGATATCGTTCAGGAATATCACAGAGAGGCTCAGAAGACAAAGGATGTAAAGACATACGCCCTTGCAAGAGATATTTATAAGGAATATCTGGATAACTTTCCAAAGGCTGAACATGCATATACGATGAGATTTTTCTATGCTGAAATTCTCTGGGCTCTGCAGGATTATGAGAATGCGGCTATAAATTATGCTCTGGTTGTGCAGACTGACCCAAAAGGCAAATACTCAGTAACCTCTGCTTACAACAGGGTACTTGCCTATGAAAAAATGGTTGAAATAATGGAAAAAGGGCAGAAGAGTGAGACACTAAAAGAAGGAAAGGTAGATGAGAAGAAGGCAAAGGGAGCTGTAAAGAGAGTGGAGAAGTTCATCAAACTTGAAAAGGGTAAGACTTATGAAAAGAAAGAGATACCCAAGATCGAACTTGAGCTTGCCAAGGCATGTGATGAATTTACAAAACTTGCACCAATCACAAAGAATTTTTTGGAGGTTACTTTAATGCGGGAAAGAATTATTAAAAATACAAACATTTTGATGAAGCCTCAAAGAGATTTGGTGAATTTATTGAAAAATTCCCGGACAATAAGTTTGCACTTGGTGCTGCAGATATGATCCTAAACTCTTATGAGATTAAGGAAGATTGGGCTTCACTATTCTTCTGGGCAAATAAATTCATTAATATCAAACCGCTGGCTATGCAGAAAGACCCTGCAGAGAAGAATAAGCCATATCAGGCTCATCTGCAGGAGGTAGTGGAAGGTGCGGCCTTTAACATTATAATAGATATGCAGAAAAAAGGTAAGACCTTTGATGCGGCGGTGGCATTTAGAGATTATGTAAATAAATATCCTTCTGCAAAACATACTGATAAGGCTTTGAATAATGCTCATATTTTATTTGCCGAAGCCCGATATATGGATAAGGCAATTGAGGCAGGAACCCTGTTGCTTGACAAATTTCCAAAATCCGAATTTTATGAACCAACTTTATATAAATTGGGATATTATTATGAGAAGGTTGCCGATTTTTCAAATGCATCCAAATATTATGAGATCTATTTTGATAAGTTGAAAAAGAAAAACAAAGAGGCAGGAGATGCCATATATAATGCAGCATTATTTAGAGAGGCGACAGGTGATCTAAAAGGAGCTATTGCCAACTACCAAACATATATCAAGGCATTCCCTTCAAATAAGGATATTGTGTCAGTTCAGATGAAGATTGCAAAGATATATTATGAGATGAAGGACTATGAAAAAGCAAAAGCAATCTACAAGGGCATAGTTTCAAAACCTAAGGATGCAACAACCTCAGATACGATTGAGGCACAATATGAAATTGCAATGATATATAAGAAGCTCGGGCAGATCCCTGCTTATGAAAAAGAGCTACAGAATCTATTAAAGATGGCTGAAAAGTTGAAGAAGGGAGACGCTACTGAAAAGACATTTTATTATGTTGCCAACGCAAGATTTTTGCTGACTGAGTCTGCGTTTAAGAATTATATGTCCATAAAACTTCAACTACCTGAAAGCACAATGAAAAAGCTTTTGAAGGAGAAGACTGAAAAGCTTGATAAACTTGTAAAGGAATATACTGCGATTCTTCAGCTTGGTCAGGGTGATGTAGGTATCGCTTCTCTTTGTAGAATAGGGATGATTTATCAGGACTTTACAAGGACGCTACTTGATGCACCAATTCCTAAAAACTTAAATGATGAACAGCGAGAAATATATGTAGCAGAGTTGCAGAATATGGCATTTCCTGTTGAAGAAAAGGCAATTGAAGCATATGAAAAGAGTATTGCAAAATCGTATGAATTAACAATTTACAACGAATATTCCAAATTGGCTCAGGAGAGGCTGGATGGCTATAAGCCTGGTTCTTATCCTGATCTGCCAGAGACTAAATATGTTGCCAGAGAGTATTTCTATGGTAAGACATTTTATCCCTCACTTGTTGATAAGGTTGAAGAGCCTGTAAAGAAAGAGACAAGGGCACCTGAGAAGAAAGAAGAGAGGAAGGCAGATGAAAAAGAGGCAAAGGAGGGTGGAGAGGTTAAGGATGAAAGCGGTGAGACCCAATCGGGTGGAGAACAACAGGAATCTCAGGAAAATGAAAAGACACCAGAGTGATAAAATTATATGAGAGGTAAAACAATAATGAAAAAGACACTATTTTTATCGGTTTTAGCATTAATTATTTCGGTTTTTCTTGGTTGTCCGGGACCAAAGGTAGAAGCTCCAACAGAGAAACAATTAAAGCCCGTTGAATCTGCTCCTGAAGATGACTTTGCAAGAGGTGTTCAGCTTTTTGAGCAGGGAAATTATTCTGAGGCAATCAAAGCATTTTCTGATGTTGTAAGAAAAGACCATAAAAATTATAGGGCTTTTCTAAATCTTGCTACTATTCAGATGAAAATGGATAATTATATAGAAGCTCTTGCCTACTGCGACAAGGCTATTGCAGCTGATCCATCATCGGTAGAACCTGTTCTTGGAAAGGCTGTTGTCTACAAGACATCGGGCAAGTACAATGATGGTATTAAGTTCTTAAGAGAAATGCTGAAAAAGTTTCCAAATAACAGTAAGATACTTAATAACATTGCGGTTTTTCATCGTTTGAATAAGGAATATCAGAAAGCTGAGGCGGTTATAAGAGAACTGCTTTCGAGAGATCCAGACAATGTCGAGGCATACAAAAATTTATCTTTGATTTACTACGATCAGGGAAATTTCAAGCTTGCCAAACTTACTCTTGGAAATGCGGGTAAACTTGATCCAAAAGATGCCTCGATTCGAAATAATTTAGGAATGATTGCTCTGAAGATGGAAGATTATGTGATGGCAATGGGATATTTTAAGATAGCTCTTGACCTTGATCCAAACAACATTGAGGCTCATCAGAATCTTGGTACTATTGCATTACATTTCAAGGATTATAATGCTGCACATGCTCACTTCAAGGTAATCTCTGAGCTTGATCCCAAAAATGCAGAAGCACATTTTCAGCTTGCACTATCCCTTATAGGTCTTCAAAAGCCTCAGGATGCTATGAATAAGTTGGATGAGGTTATAAAGCTCAACCCAAAGAAGTATGAAGTATTATATTATAAGGCATTTATAAACCATACATATCTGAAGAAAATTGACGAAGCGATAAAACTTTATAAAGATTTTGCGGCATCAGGTACCAAGGATAATGACCTGAAACAGAAGGCTGTTGGAATGATATCAAAGCTTGAAGAGCAGAAGAAACAGGCTGAAATTCAAAAGAAGATGCTTGAAGAGCAGGAAAAGAAGATGAAAGAGGAGGAGGCAAAGAGGAAGGCTGAAGAGGAGAAGAAAAAACAGGCTGAGGCTAAGTTTAAGGAACTATTTGAAAATGCTGAAAAACAGATTTCTGAAGAAAAGTATGTTGAGGCTAAGAAGTCATTGGAAGAGTGTCTCAAGATCTTTCCTGAAGATAAAGATGCCAGGTCAAAACTTAAGGAGGTACAGGATAAGATAAGAGAACAGGAAGAGGCGAAGAAGAAGGCCGAAGAGGAGGCAAAGGCAAAGGCAGAGGAAGAGAACATAAAAAAACACGTATAAACTCCAAACACAAAACAACATG
>JBBISZ010000155.1:0-3433 GCA_037441045.1 Deltaproteobacteria bacterium
GCCAATATAAAGCATTTTACACTTTCTGATTTGTAGGTTTTAATACCATTCATCTACACATATACCTGAAATTATATTCTAATTTCTTTATTTCAAACTTTAATAGAGAAGGGTTTTGACTAACGAAATAGAATCTTAAAAGAAGTCATTCATTTAGAGATACACCGTTTTAATAAAGAGTATACCAATCTGAAAAAAGCCAGAAAAAGTAGTTCTGACACAAAACCCTGATAAAAAAATTTATCATAAAAACATTCCTGGAAATTAATCAGTAAAAATAGTTACTTTTATGATTGTTGCCTGATAAAACTAAATGTGATAGAATGAACATACAATGGAGGTGAAGGATGCTCAATAGAGTTAAAATTATTTTGGTAATTACATATCTTGTCTTTTCAATTATTGCCATAAACTCCTGTTCGGTTGATATTACGGGGGCACCCTGCCAGACAGATGAAAACTGTCCAAAAGGTCAATCCTGCATAAATGGCAAATGCACAAGAGGTATGCCTGCTGATATAATAAATATGGAAGACACATAGCACAAAGATATTTCATACGATACTCTGATTGATTATGGCGTAAGTGATATACATTCTGATGTAGAGGAGATAAGCGATATTACAACCTATAAATGTAAGACAGATGAGGATTGTAAGGTAGACTACGGAAAATTTATCTGTGAGAAAGAGACATGTATCCCTGGAGATTGTCATTCAAATCAGGACTGCAAAGATCCGGGTCTTCCTACCTGTGGAGAAAACCACTTCTGCAATAACAGTTGTGAAAATAGTACGATGTGTGGGAATGGATTTGTATGTTGTAACAAAACCTGCCTGCCAGGGACATGTTGTGAAGATAAGGACTGCCTTAACAACGGAAGATGCAAAAATAATATATGTCTCAGCACATGCGAGAAGAATGAAGACTGTAAATCCAATAAGTGCTGTGACAAACAGGTCTGTGCAGCCAAAGAGAGAGGCTGCTGTAATAATGTTGAATGTGAAAATTCAAATTATGGATACAGTTGCATCAACTATCTTTGCACCTGCACATCAGATTACGAATGCCCACAGAATATGATATGTGATAAAAATGTAACTCCACCCAGCTGTAAAGAGGGTTGTAGCGATATCCACAAATGTCAATCAGGGTATATCTGCTGCAATGGCAAATGCTTAAAAGGGGAATGTTGTTCCTCAGAAGATTGTACAAGACCTGGATATCCTTTATGCAAGGAGATAAATGATGAGATGAAATGTGTAGATGTCTGCGATCCATCCAGTAAAAAAAAAATAAATTCATCAGACAATAAATTTAGATGTTGTAAACAAAATGATGATAATTACAGATGTGTAATTGCCAGATGCTGTACAAATGAAGACTGCAAGGATCCACAGAAACCCTATTGTGAGACAGCCCTTGAAACACCTGATTGCGTAAATCGCTGTGGTCCATCTACAGGAGATCTAAAATGCGGAGAAGGCTTTATCTGTTGTTATGTACTCAATGATTATATGTGTTTTTCGGGCAATTGCTGCATAGACTCTGATTGCACTAACGATATGAAATGTATAGGACACCATTGCATGGAGGACAACTGCATATCTGAGCCATCAATATGTAAAACAGAGGAAAAATGTTGTCAGGATGGTCCAATGGAAGGTGTATGTTTTACAGGAGAATGCTGTTCAGATACAACCTGTCAAAATAGCAATGCCGGGCACAAATGCCTTATTTCTACATACAAATGTGGTTGTATGGTTAACTCAGACTGTAATAGCGGGTATGTATGTGTAAATGGGGTTTGCAAAACTGGAAACTGTATAAATGATGCTGATTGTAAAGATTTAACATACCCTGTATGTGTTGATAATAAATGTTCAAAATGTACACAGGATATTCAATGCAAAAATGCCTCAAAGGGAGATATTTGTTGTTCCGGAGAATGTAAAAAAGGAGAGTGTTGCGTAAGTATATCTCCAAGTATGCTCGACTGCGAGACATATATAACCAGACCTATCTGTAAAGATGGTCTATGTTCACCCTGCCTGAATAGTGAGGAATGTATTAATCAAAACCTTGGGAACAAATGCTGTACCAGAGGAAGTTTTGCCGGGGACTGCTATGATGGACAGTGTTGTTCATCTTTTGATTGTCTGGAATCAGGTAATGTTCAAAAGCCCATCTGTCATATCGGTGATAGAAATTGTTATCCATGCCAGAGCGATAATGAATGTCAACTGGAATTTGGAAATAACCAGCTCAAATGTTGTTCAATAAAAAGTTCAGCAATTTTAGGCTCCTGTTATTCAGGTGAGTGTTGTGATGATACACAATGTTCAACTATATCTGGAAGACCTTTTTGCGATCCTTCAACTCACAACTGTGTGCAATGCCTCAACAATTATAATTGCCCACTACATTCAATTTGCTGCAATAATCAATGCGTTAGAGGAGATTGCTGCAAGGATAAAGACTGTATGAATGCTGGAACGGGGAATTTCTGTTATCAGTATCACTGTCGTCAGAGATGTCCTAATTTAACAGATTGTGCAAATTCTGAAATGAATGAATGCTGCACCAATATCACCAATTATCCTTTCCCCTTTTGCGTATATGATGGTGGAAAATGTTGCACAGGAGACTCTGATTGTTACGCTCTGGATAAGTGTTGCTACGGAATCTGTATCCCTAAAACGGTTGTCTGTTACTAATCAGTCAATATTTAGGCATTTATAAAAAATATTGTTTTCAATCTTACACACTCTCAGCCTATCAATTTACCTTCATGCCTCTTAAGTCTTTGCATTGATATCTGTCCACAGTTTGAGAGAACGAGATTTTCTCTCAAATCCCCTATTGAAATGATTGTCTCAAATCCAGAGAGTTCTATTTCTCTTTGCAATTCTATAAGATATTGCCTGATTTCATTATAACTTGAATAAATATCAAAATTATTTTTTCTGGCAGAGAATGTAGGATTTATAGGTGTGAGTTTTACAATTGCCTTATCGGGATTAAAAATATCTTTTAGTTTTTTACCATCTAATAAATTTTTCCTATCAACTGCAAAATTTAATACCACCTTTCTCTTTCCATGCGAATAAAATCTCTCTATATAATCAGCAATCCATTCGAGACTCAACTTCCTCGCTGGCATTATGAAATCCCTTATGTTCTCATCTGTAGAATTTATAGAAAATTGCAACTGAATATCCACAAATCTATCCTTAATTTTCAATAGCCTTCCAAAAAATCTATCAGATCCCACTGGAGCGATTGTCGCTATACATGGAATATAATTTTCAAAACGATTGTGAATTATCTCCATCGCTTTCAACACATTCATATTTAAAGATGGCTCACCCATCCTCGCAAATTGAATTTTGAATTTGCCTATTTTGCATGGATCTATATCGGGATATTGATT
>JBBISZ010000155.1:3443-6627 GCA_037441045.1 Deltaproteobacteria bacterium
AAAATCAATCTGTGACAGTATCTCATCTGTCGTCAGGTTTATGTAAAAAAACCCTGTTGCATCACAGAATCTACACCCCATTTTGCACCCTATCTGAGATGAGACTATAATAACCCATTTTTTCATTCTATTGGATTCAGGTGCAGGTGTAGAATCCACAAACTCTATCAACCTATCAGGATTATCTTTGAGATATGCCGTGTATGTCGAGGCGACGCCGTCAAGACTTAGTTTTGAGATTACATTTAACATAATTCCTCCTGATATAATTGGTTATTTTCATAGCAGTATTTACTCCGTCCCCGAATGCAATTGCAGTCTGGTGAAAATTCGACTCCTTTGCATCTCCACAGATATATATCCCATCTCTATTTTCAACTCTATCAAGAAGGCGCAATGATGGTCGTCCTCCAAAGGTTATAAGTATAGATCTACCTGAAATGCTATGAACTTTTTCATTCTTTTTATAAACAAGCCTTACATCATTCCCTTTCAACTCCAATCTGTCATAATTTACTCCCTTTATAACAGTCACTGAAAGTCGTCTGACCTCTTTCAGTAAATATGGATTGATATCTGGATTTTTTGAACGCATAATCAGAACAACCTCAAAACCGGACTTCTTTAATGAGCATGCAGAATCAAAACCGACCTCACCACCCCCAATAATAATTACAGGGGAGTGAAGTTTATATTTCAGATCCATCCATTCGAAAAATACCTTCTTTTCAGATATAACTTTCTTGATACCCAAAATTTCAGGTATTATCGGTTCAAGCCCTGTTGCAATTACTATTGTTTTTGAATCATAGCAATTTCTGTCTGTATAAATTTTATAAAGACCCTCTCGTAAGCCTTCTAATCGCCTTACCTCTTCCATCTTTACTGTAATTCCCTTCTTTTTCAGCATTTCTACAAAAATATTCACAACCTCCTCCCCTCTTTTCGCTCTTCCGATTATTAAATTCTCAATCTTATGTGCAAGTATAATCCTCCCACCAATCCTCTTTTTCTCTAAAACAAGAATATTCAAACCATTATGTTTTGCCTGAATGGCTGCACCAACCCCTGCCGGACCCGCTCCAATTATTACAGTATCAAATATAATCATTGACTTCCCCACTCTTTATTATTTTTGAAAATCCATGAGAAAGATTCAATATAGAAGCCTTATGATGGGCTTTGTTTTTAGAAAGAGTAGCATCTTCAATTAAAAATGTATCATAACCCAGCATAAAGGCATCTCTTATACTACTCTCAACGCAGAGATGAGTCATAACTCCACAAAAAAACAACCTTCTGATATTACTATTTTTCAAAATCTTATCAAGTGAAGTTCTGAAAAATGCAGAGTAACATTCCTTTTCTATTAAGATACTATTATCTGGCACATATAATTCATTATACAATTTACACTCTTCACCCGCTGGAAGTCTCCTCCACCACTGGCGCATAGGATGTCTTTTATCTTCTGGATATATTTGCTTTGTAAAGACGATCGGGAGATCTTTCATCTCAAACTTTTTTATTAAATTGTTTATTATTGAAATAATCCTCTCTGTACCTCTAATCCTGGCAGGCGCATCCTTTTTGAAGAAATAGTTCTGTACATCTATTACTACAAGTGCTGTTCTGCGCTCAAATTTCATCAGGACTCATTTAAAAAGCAAAAAGCCACCCACAACATGATCAGCTCAGGTCTGGGTGGCTAAACTATTAGCCTATTACATAACCGCCATTATTAGTATATAAACTTTTTGATTGAGTCAATCAAAATTCACTTTTGTGCTACAACCACACTTACAGGGAAAGGAAACAAATTTATAATTTTAACTTCCTTAAAGAAAGGCTCTATTTTTTTAACAAACAAATTTGCATCAAACTTGATTATCGAACTTTTCAAAAACCTGTATGCCATCGAACCCCCAAAAATAAGAGAAATAATTCTCACAGAGATCTCAAGATAAATTTTAAATAGAACATTCATTATACGATTCTTATAAATATCCGTCTCAACACTTATTAGATATCCATCGGGCTTTAAAACCCTCATTATCTCATTTATATTTTTTTCAAAATTATCTGAATAAAAGATATTCCTTGTCGCAAATGAGATTGTCATTATATCAAAAACATTATCAGTAAAAGGCATGTCACCAATACCGGCTAAAATAAACTTTGCCCCTGAAACTCTCTTTTCCGCCATTTTAAGCATATTCGGGTTTGCATCGATACCAAATATATCCGAATGTACAAAATCTTTGACAAGTAACTCTGTAAAATCACCTGACCCACAACAAATATCACATATTTTTAGAGGTTTAGCATTTAACTTTCTTATTAAGTTTATAGTTTTTCTCCTCCAGTATCCATCCAGACCGAGTGTAAGAAGAGAATTAACTAATCTATAGTGGCTATAAATATCATTATATAAATCAACTATTCTGCTCATTTCACAGTTTATATAATACGGGTTAAACTTTTTGAAACATGCATTCCAGGTATGGATCTTTGAACATCATATTAACAGGTATGTCAACTTTTAATATTAGGCTTTTTATTTATAAACTTACAATTATAATCGGTTAAAAAGTTAGATATGATTGACTCATTAAAATAACAAAAAATGAGTCTTAAAAAGCAACAAATCATTTAATAGTTCAAAATAATTGCTCCTCGCTAAAATAAAAAAGGGCACACATCTGTGTGCCCTTTATTAAATATTAAGATATTTACAATTACAGTCTATTCTTTACCAGATCATCAACAACAGAAGGATCTGCAAGTGTAGTTGTATCTCCAAGACTGGAGACATCTCCCTCTGCCACTTTTCTTAAGATTCTTCTCATAATCTTACCGGATCTGGTCTTTGGAAGTCCAGGTGTAAACTGAATCTTATCCGGCTTTGCAATAGGACCAATCTCCTTTGCGACATGTGCAGAGAGTTCCTTCTTAAGATCGTCAGATGGAGTAAATCCCGTCTTCAAAATGACATAAGCATACAGACCCTGACCTTTTATATCATGCGGGAAACCTACCACTGCTGCCTCGGCAACTGCCTTATGAGAAACAAGTGCACTCTCAACCTCTGCTGTTCCAATTCTGTGTCCTGAGACATTGACCACATCGTCAACTCTTCCCATCAACCAGAAATATCCATCCTCATCCTTTCTGGCACCATCGC
>JBBISZ010000156.1:0-5731 GCA_037441045.1 Deltaproteobacteria bacterium
ACTTCTCTCAGGGCGGAAGATAGCCGCTGAGGAGATAGATACCAATGCAAAAAGATTCAAGAGTAAGCTTCTTCTTGATGAGGTTTTTTTCAGGCGAATTTGCGCAGATAACTTGAGATTTTTCATAGCCACTGCAAGAGCATATTTTAGTGCAAGATATGTGATTCATAGTGATTTTATGAGGAATAATTTTGTAGAAGAGAAAAGATATAGTGATAGTGATGCTCAACATTTTACCCCACTTGAGGTATTTATCTTCAAGCCGGCATTTGAGGGTTGTGGATTTATAAAACAATAAAAATCACTTACTGTCTGATATCAGGACCCTTTATAGTTGAAAAATTGCCTATCTCAATTAGTGATGCCTCCTGTTCGACTATCTTCTCTATAATACCATCTTTTACGATAATCTCGGCACCTGCAATCTTCTTATAAAGGTCATCTCCTATGGATACCTCTATCTCACCTTCAAGCTGTCCCTGAGAATATAATGTGCCATATACAAGCCTTTCAGCCTCATGGATTTTTTCATTTAATTCCTCAAGTCCCTGTGTATATCTTTCCTTAGTCTCCGCAAGCTGTCCTTCAATTATTTGAGCTCTCATAGTATCTCCACTATTTTTTAAAGAATCAAGATACATTCTTGCCTCACTCTCCATCTGCATAATCTGAATATTTATATTCTCTCTCGTCTTTTTGAGTTCAGAAAGCAGGGCATTTTTGAAATTCTCAGTTACAATAGCCTTTACAGTGATGACTCTCTTAATTTTAATCTTTTCTACTTCCTTTTCCATGACTCCTCCTTGGAAAAAAAAGATTAACACCCGGCAGCTTTTTAGTCAAACTAAATTATATTTTTATATTCAAAAAATGCTATCAATGATAAGACCAAAAATGCTAAATATTTTTGCAAATATTTGATATTGTTATAAAAGTTTTTTCTTGTAATTGTCTTTTAACAAATATTTTAAGACACTGCTGTCCAAAATAATTTTTAGTCATAAAATTTACCCTTATAAAACAATGTGTTAGTTATAGATATTTTGCAGTTTCAAGATCAGGTTGCCCTATCATGTCTTCTTTATCCCTCCAAATGCTATCCAACTTAAAATCCTTTTAATATTAGTTGCTCAATATCAGGCACAATGGGCAGGGTATCAAGAGGTTTATTTATCCACTCACATAAATCCCTGTATGTAAATAGATTATACCTCAATAATACCATTAGATTGTTTATTGATCAGTTAAAGACTAAATGAAAGATTAAATTCAAAGGGTTCTTTGCAAAATTTATTCTGGACAGATGTGATTTTAAGAAATATTATTTATATTGACACATATTGGTAGATTAAATATCAAGATTGGTGTGTTGAGATCTGATTAAGTTTATAAATTTTATTATATAATATTAGTAATTGTTATTTGCTCTATTCATATTCAATACAACTGATCCATGTATAGTCTTTTTTAGACGAGGTATTCAAAGTTAATACCTAAAAAAAGCATACGAAGAATATCAAAATAAAGTACTTGAAAAATGGGTTATTTGGTAATATTACCAAATAGCCAGGAGGTTAAGGTGAATAAATCTGATTTTATGTTATATGAAATGAGGGCGAGGATAATAAAGGCTATGGCTCACCCTGTAAGGCTTTTTATCATTGATAAACTGATGGAAAAGGAATATTGCGTCTGTGAACTGACAGAAATGATAGGACTTGATATATCAACCGTTTCAAAACATCTGTCAGTTATGAAGAATGCGGGTATATTAAAAATAAGAAAGGAAAAGAACAATATTTATTACGGACTCGCATGCGACTGCATAACAAAATATCTATCCTGCATAGATAGAGTTATAAAAAGCAATGCGAGGTATCATAATCAGGTATTAAAAATTATATAAAGGAGGTAATCTATGAAGATTCAGATTCTGGGGACAGGTTGTCCAAAGTGTAAGAGACTCGAGGAGCTTGCAAGACAGGCGGCAGATAATCTCGGGCTGAGTTATGAAATCGAAAAAATAGATAAAATAGACGATATCCTCAAAATGGGAGTTATGATAACACCCGGTCTTGCAATCGATGGAAAGGTTTTGATATCAGGCAGGCTACCTTCACTTACTGAAATTACATCAACAATAACTACTTATCTTGCGAAGCAGGGATAAAAAATAAAAAAGAGGTTTTATATGAGTGAAAATCAAAGTGTTTCAAGAAGGTTGTCATTTCTTGATAGATATCTTATGGTGTGGATATTTCTCTCAATGATATCTGGTATGTTGATTGTCTATTTATATCCAGGGATTGTTTTGATTCTGGATAAGATGAGTGTTGGAACTACCAATATTCTAATTGTGATAGGGCTAATTCTTATGATGTATCCACCTCTTGCTAAAGTGAGACATGAAAAATTGCCAGAGGTATTCTCAAACATTAAAGTGCTACTGCTGTCTCTAATTATGAACTGGATTATAGGTCCAGTAGTTATGTTTTTACTCGCTATTATACTTTTGCCTGACATTCAGTGATATACAGTTCTTCAAGAGAAAGGGATTTCTACGAAAGTTCTATATTCAAAGTTAGTAAACGATATTGATAGGAATTGGATTGAGGTGGTTATTACTTTATGTGCAGAAGAGGTCTGTCAGGTATTTATTGGAAAGACAATAAGACTTCACCGGGGTCTTCTGGATCCCGCGTCAGTTAAGGATGAAAATGAGCGTATTGAGGCGTTCAGGGAGATAAGGGACGAACTTATTAAGAGAATAGGTCTAATCTCTGGAAATATAAACTAAAGAAACAGAGGCAAATATGAACGACAGAAAAACATTTTTAATTTTTCTTACAATTTTCTTACTATTTTATTTTGTTCCATTTGACAGTGTGAGATTCCAGAATGCTATAATGGAGGCATTTTATCTTACTCAATGGTATGCAAGAGAACATGTTATACTCTGTCTTATTCCTGCATTTTTTATAGCAGGTGCTATATCTATTTTTGTATCGCAGGATTCTGTGCTCAGATATTTAGGGGCGAAGGCAAACAGAATCCTGTCTTATGGAGTTGCATCTGTATCCGGGACTATTCTATCTGTATGTTCCTGTACGGTTCTTCCTCTTTTTGCAGGAATATATAAGAGAGGGGCAGGTCTTGGGCCTGCAACAGCATTTTTATACTCTGGACCAGCCATAAATGTACTTGCTATTATACTTACAGCTCGTGTTCTTGGAATTGAGATAGGGCTTGCGCGTGCCATAGGTGCCATAATTTTTTCTATTGTTATTGGTGCATTGATGGCATTTTTATTTAGAAAAGAAGATAGTGAGAGGCTTCAGGAGATTGATGAGAATCCTGCCTCTTCATATCATAAAAGAGGTCTTATTAGGGATGCAGTCTATTTTGGAATAATGGTTGCTCTTCTTGTCTTTCTTAACTGGGGTAGAGACGATATACCAGGTCTTTTCTCACTGATCTATTCTTACAAATGGTATATTAGTCTAATACTTGTTGTTTTACTTGCAGTTGTTATTGTAAAATGGTTTGAAGAAGATGAGATAAAAAGCTGGACAATCTCTTCATGGGAGTATGCAAAGATGATATTTCCTCTCCTATTTATTGGTGTGTTTGTTGCGGGATTTTTACTTGGAAGACCTGAGCATGAGGGTGTTATACCTTCCCGTTGGGTTGCCCTGCTTGTAGGTGGAAATTCACTCCTGTCCAATTTCATCGCCTCTATTGTAGGGGCTTTTATGTATTTTGCCACCTTAACCGAAGTCCCTATTGTTCAGGCTCTTATAGGCTCAGGGATGGGAAAAGGACCGGCACTCGCCCTCCTTTTGTCAGGTCCGCCATTGTCTCTCCCGAGCATGCTTGTAATTCACAGTATACTTGGATTTAAGAAGACGCTTGTATATGTTTTGCTTGTTATAATATTCTCCACATTTACAGGCTTTTTCTTCGGAATGCTGATGTAAAACTATCTCCTTCCTTTTGACAATATAATATCAAAATGGTATCCTTAAAAACCTCAAGGAGTGGAATTATGAAAAGATTTATTCCATTGATTATTATTTCACTATTTTTCACTTTGTGGTGCAGTGATAATAATTCTGGTCGTGATGTGGGCGATATCTCTTCAACAGACAGTATCGTGGTTAATGATTCGTCAGGGGGTGATCTGGATGTTTATTCGGATACCTCAGGGGACGAAAATCCCATGTTTGAATGTATATATAGACCTCCAACAGGGAAATTTAATCCAAAACTTCTCTGGGAGTGGACTGGTTCATCTACGGTTCAACCCTCTTATAATGAAGTTATTGCACTGCCCGTAGTAGTCTCTCTAACTGATGACAATGACGATGGAAAGGTAGATATCAATGATACACCTGATGTAGTATTTATCTCCTTTTCTGCGAAGAAAGAGGATTATGATAAGGGTGGAGTGCTAAGGGTAGTTAGTGGAGAGGATGGGAGTGAGATCTGCTCATTTGACGACCCGAATATGAGACTTGCTTACGAATCAGGACTTGCCGCGGGTGATATAGATGGTGATGGGATTATTGATATTATAGCTCTTGAAAAGAACAGAGTATGGGTAAATGAAGGTGGAACTGATAAGTTAAAGTTGGTTCCTTCACATTTGTATGCATTTAATGTAGTAAAAAATGAGAATGGACCGGGTTATCTCTGTCTGCCAAAAAAACAGGAGGATCTCACAGAGTGGGTTTCATCTGATGTGGTAAATGCTGGTTGGGGCTCTCCTACACTTGCTGATCTGGATGGTGATGGTTCTGCTGAGATAGTTGTGGGTAATGTGGTATTCAGCGATAAAGGTAAACTCATCTGGAAGGGCACCGGTGGAAATGGTGGGATGGGGAGTGATTTGATCAAGACTCATTCTGGCTCAATATCTGTTGCAGCAGACATAAATGGAGATGGCAAAATGGAGGTTGTTGCAGGAAATACAGCATATAAATATAATGGTGAAATTTTATGGCAGAGAAATGACCTTGTGGATGGGCTGGTGGCAGTGGCAGATATTGATAAAAATGGTAAGCCAGATGTTATTCTTGTGGCATATAATAAAGTTTTTATACTTGATGAATCAGGGAATACTCTCTGTGGTCCTGTGGCGATACCAGGCTCTATGAATGCGAGTATGAATAAGGGTGGAGCCCCGATAATTGCAGATTTCAATGGGGATGGATTACCCGAAATTGGTGTGGCTGGCGCTGAATATTTTGTTGTATTTGATAATCAGTGCAAGATTTTATGGCAATCACCTACATCTGATAAATCTTCCAATGTTACAGGGGCATCCGTATTTGATTTTGAAGGTGATGGTAAGGCTGAGGCGATATATAATGATGAGCTTTATCTCAGAGTTTATAATGGTAAGGATGGGCAGGTCCTCTTTCAGACACCCAACACTACCAATACAACATTTGAGTATCCGCTGATAGTAGATGTAAACAATGATAATAAGGCTGAAATTGTAGTTATTGCAAATACAATTTGCTATCAAAATTGCAGTTCTACCCCAAATCATGGTGTAAGGGTATATGCAGACACTTTGAACAACTGGGTCTCCACCCGCAAAATATGGAATCAGCACGCATATCATATAACCAACATCTGTACAGGGGAGCAGGATGGATTCTGTAATTCTTCTGATGATAAGTATGGAGCAATTCCAAAGGTTGAGAAGAAGAACTGGGAGATAGAA
>JBBISZ010000156.1:5741-6564 GCA_037441045.1 Deltaproteobacteria bacterium
TCAGACAGAATGTTCAGGGGATATCAGGATTTAAGGCACCGGATCTAATCATTACAAAGGTTGAATTTTTAAGGACTGAATGTCCTACAAATATATGGGCAAGAGTTACTATTAGAAACGAAGGAGAGGCCCCTGTGGGTAAGGGAGTAAATGTTGCAATGTATTATGGTAGAAAAAAAGATGGAGGTAAATTTGTAGGAGCAGGAAAAACAACAAAAGGTCTTAATCCCGGTGAGTATACCGATGTAGATGTAAAGTGGTATCAGGTGGATGTATCATATCCTGTAGATCTGGAGTTTGTAGTGGACGACGATGGTCAGGGGAATGAACAGTACAATGAGTGCAGAGAGGACAATAATAACTATGTGACTTATGAAGTATACTGTGAAAAAGAGGGCTGATGTTGACTTATGAAGTCTGGCATTTTTGAAATCAGGGAGATTCTGCCATCTGTGTTTGGGCTGGATGGTGGCTCAATGTTTGGGATTGTCCCCAAACCTTTATGGAGTAAAGTTTATCCTGCAGATGAACTCAATCGTATTGATATGGCGGGGAGAATCTTCGTCTTATCTATTAAAAATCGCCATATTATTATT
Source organism: Deltaproteobacteria bacterium (assembly GCA_037441045.1). GTDB lineage: Bacteria > Myxococcota > SpSt-1050 > SpSt-1050 > SpSt-1050 > SpSt-1050. The sequence continues at coordinate 6,338 of JBBISZ010000156.1, forward strand.
GAGACAGGAATGGGTGATAAATATGATGAGAAGATGAAGCAGATTTATAATATTAGATTGAATGATCTGGGTCAACTTCTTATGAAATTTGGATTAAATAATGAAATGATCACGGATGTAATTGTCTCCCATCTTCACTTTGATCATGCAGGTGGATTGACAAAAAGAAAAAATGGCGAAATCATACCTGTTTTTCCAAACGCAAAAGTGTATTTTCAAAAGAAGCA
>JBBISZ010000157.1:0-3460 GCA_037441045.1 Deltaproteobacteria bacterium
CATCCTGCGCGATACTCAGAATATTGCTTGTAGAACGATAATTGGTATTCAGGTAGAATATCCTGCAGTCTTTGAATCTATCAGGGAATTTGAGCATGTTATCAATACATGCCCCCCTGAATGAGTAAATAGACTGTGCATCATCTCCAACTACCATTATATTGTTATTCTTAAAAGCCAGATTGTATGAAATCTCTGCCTGAATAGGTGTTGTATCCTGAAATTCATCCACAAGGACAGAGGAGATCTCGTCAGTGATTGTCTTTTTTATATCCTGATATTGTGTAAGCAGTATGAAGAAGTATTTAAGTATATCATCAAAATCCATAAGGTTGAGACTCTCTTTCTTCTGGTTGTATTTAATAAATATTCTGTTTATTTCATCTGAATATTTTATAAGATACGGTCTTTTTTCCATAATAACATCATCTACACCTTGCAATGTATTGATGGTGAGTCCGTAGATATCCAGAAGGACATTTGCCTGAACAAATGTATCTTTTTTAATGGAGAGTTCATCCATACATAACTCTAAAAGTTCCTTTGAATCTTCATTGTCCAGTATCGTAAAATTGGGCTTATATCCAAGTGCTTCTGAAAATCTTCTCAAATACATAACACCAATATGATGGAATGTTCCACCCAGGACCGTCTGATGATAGTTGGGGAAGATGGTAGCAACTCGAGAGAGCATCTCTTTTGCAGCCTTATTGGTAAATGTTAGTAAAATTATTCTATTTCTGATATGTTTTTCGAGTAAAAGATATGCGACTCTGTATGTGATTACCCTCGTCTTGCCTGAGCCTGCACCTGCAATGCATATAGCTGGTCCTGGTTCTGATGTGACTACGCTTAATTGCTCTGAGTTTAATAATTGTTCAAAATAGATAGAAGGAGATTTATTTTCTGTAACTGTTTTAATTATGTAAACATCTTTTTCCTGCAAGCTCTTATTCATAAATCTCCCAGCAAGATATAGCAATTATATATTATTAAAATAAGCCCTGCAAATGAATAAATTTTTTATGAGCGGACTATTCCCACTCTATAGTTCCTGGAGGCTTGCTGGTTATGTCTATGGTGACAGCTGAAATCTTGTTATACTTTGCTAATTCTTTTACAATATCATTTAGCACAATTTGAGGTAAAAATGCAGCCTTCGCAGTCATTGCTCTCTCTGACAGTACCGGGCGAATTACAACCATCTCTTCACCGGCATTATTGAGGCTCAGAGGAACAATTACAACAGGACATTGCCAGATCTTTTTATATATTCTATGTTCTATCAATTTACTATTTACTATTTGATCTATCTCTCTTGATAGATCAAGTCTTTCCCTTGTAATATACGCCTTTACGGGTGTTGCTGAGATTATGGGTTTGCTGGATAGATTGACAATACATCTGTTTATGCCTTTTATTTTAGCAAGCATCTCAGATGCTATCTCAAAAATCTCCTTTTTGTACTCACAATTTAGAAGTACGGGTCTCTCGTAGGATCTGAGATCTGCTTTTACGCCTACGGATTTTATCGGGAGGAGAATTCCATCAAGATTTACAGACTTTAAGAAATCTGAAACCTCTTTCATAAGTGATGGGGAATTTTCAATGTTACCTTCAGAGCAGAGAACTCTTACTCCCAGTCCAGGTCCGGGGAATGGGTGTCTATCCACAAGTTCATCTGGAAGTCCCAATCTCCTTCCCAGTTCTCTGACCTCTACTTTGTATAGCTCCGAAAGTGGCTCTATGACCTTTCCTTCCTTTATCATTTTTTCAATTATTGGTACTCTATTGTGATGAGTCTTGATCCTGTCTGCTCTTTTTGTCCCACCAGTTTCAATGGTATCGGGATATATTGTCCCCTGACCGAGAATATAATCTTCAATATTGAGTTTCTTTGCCTCCTCTGTAAAGACCTCAATAAATGTATCTCCAATTGCCTTTCGTTTCTTTTCTGGCTCATATATCTCCTTGAGGGCGTTGAGAAATTTTGTGGAGGCGTCTACAAAATGGAGATTGCTTTCAAATCCTAAGGCCTTGAATCTTTCTACGACTGATCTGCTCTCATCTTTTCTCATCAGTCCATTGTCAATATGCAGAAGTCTTAATCTTTCAGAACCCAATATGTTTTTGAGTAATACCGCTGTTACAGTTGAGTCAACTCCACCAGATGCAAGGAGAAAGACAGACCTGTTCCCTACCAGATCAACTACCTTTTCAAACTGTTGTTTGATATACTCCTCCATTGTCCACTGAGGTCTGCATTTGCAAATATTAAAGACGAAGTTTGCAATCATCTTATCGCCATTTATTGTGTCATCCACTTCTGGATGAAATTGAAATCCGTATCTTTTATATTTGTCCGAACCTATTGCTGCAAATCTGTGGATCCCTGACTTTTCATTTATAAATGAAACTCCATACTCCTCAAAACCCTCACCGACTTCAACCACAGAGTCAAAATGACTCATAAATACAGATTCTATCTCAGAAAGCCCTTCAAACAATGGGTGATCTCTTTTAATTACTCTAAACTTTGTATCTCCCCACTCCCTTCCGCCATTAATTACCCTCCCTCCATAATGTTTTGCAATCTCCTGATGACCGAAGCAGAAGCCCAGAATAGGTATATCAAGTTTGTAGATTTTCTTATTGTAATCGGAATCCTCTCCAAAAGAGGATAGTGCCGGACTCCCGGAGATTATTATACCTTTATACTCTGTAAATTTCTCTATTGGGTCATCTGGTTGCCTTATCTCAGAGTAGACATTGAGTCTTCTTACCTTTGTGGCTATCAGATGAGCATACTGACCACCAAAATCAATTACTCCTATTGTGTCAACCTTCATAATCAACCCTTTTTTATAAATCCTCCAAGAAATGGGGAGAAGAACATACCTATTGATGATATGGTAGAGAGGAAGAGCCCAATCTTTCTATGAATGTCAAGCTTGAGACCAATATCTTTGAGGATAGTAGTGCTTTCCTCAATATCATATGGAAATATAATTCTATATGTACAGAGTAAGATTCCCAGAAATCCCAGTGAGATAAGAATAATAATTCTGTACTGTTCAAATCTTGAGATGTATTCATTATTTATGAAGTCAAGAACTATATATGTAAAATATGCTATCGCGATAAAAATAAGATAGAAGCCTCCAACATCCAGCCCGGGGACCGAGCCCTCCTGTGGAATTGATACCCATGGGAAAAAAGCGAATATAAAAGCCAGAAGTGCCGAAATTAGTCCAGTCTGCTGACCTCTTCCCATCATTTTGAATGCTTGAACAAACTCATCAAAAGTCTCTCTAAATTGTGCCTCTGCGGTATCATTTTGAGCAACCTCATTCTGTTTTGATTTTGGAACGAATGGAGGTGTTTCTACCTTTTTCTGTGGTTCGGAGACTCTCTGTGGTCTACCTGTTTGAAACGCACCAGTGTTCAGAAGTCACCAGGT
>JBBISZ010000157.1:3476-6548 GCA_037441045.1 Deltaproteobacteria bacterium
CACTGGTGGGTACTCTGCCTGTCTGAGGTTTTTTTATCTGTTGTGGAATATTTACAGGTGGCGCAGGTCTCTTCACTTCCTGCTCTACTGGTTGTTCTTCAAGGAGAGCCTTTGTATCAAGTACTGCATCACAATTATCACAGAAGATTGCGAGGTCATCTACCGTAGAGCCACACTTAGGACAGCGTTTCAACTTCTACCTCCTTTTTGCATTATAGAAATAAAGTAACTGATCGACCTATTATATGTTCGTTCGGCACTCTGTGGGAAAAAACATCCTGGTATCTCGTTGGAGCTTCTATGGTATTCCACACATTCACAGCATTTCCCCTTTCTTGGGCAGGGCTCATAAGTGCAGGTGCAGTTTTTTAGATTTTCATTTAAAGAACAGTTCATAATTTTTACTCCTTTGGTGGAACTATTATACGATACTTTGCCTTTTTACCCTTGAGATAAAAGGTTGCTGCCATTCCATAACTGGTCTTTCCATCCAGCATCTTCCATCCCAGTGATTGTGCAGGTCCGGGATTTAAGAATAAGGTATCTGAATATACACCAGGTTTGATAAGCTTTCCATCTATTGTGTTTGCTTTTCCCCCTGCCTCAAGTATATGTCCCATTATGCCAAATTTGATATTCTTTGCCTCCTTTAAGGCATCAGATAGATATTCATCTCCAACATTACCTGCCTCCCATGCATAATCAATGGCGTCTTTCCCTTCCAGTTTCATCGGACCGTGGGTAATCAGTATTGCAGGCTCTGTTAGATTCTCGCTCTGTTTTATCAATTCCTGAGCATCCTCGGGTTTATAGGTGCAGGAGGATGAACCCCTTGTGTATTTTTTATCATAATAGCCGGGGAGACTGATCATATCAAAGCCATCACCTTTGAGGATTCTGATCATATCCATGTTGATAATATTGTTGTGAGTCTTTGAGAGCTTTCTTATGACTCTATTAAACTCAGAACGTGAGTCATTATTCCCGACTACTACATAAAGAGGCAGATTGGTTTCAGAGAAGAGAGCCATGATTTTGGACAGGTCATCCTCTTCATATGCAAGATCTCCTCCCATAATTATTCCCTCAACCTGTTCTTTCTTCCATTCATTGATAAAGTATTTTAAGTTTGACTGGGTATCAGGATGCCAGTCTTTGATGCCCGACAGTACTCCAAATTTTATCTCTCTCTGTGGCTTTGCCTTTGATTCAATTCTGGCACTTGAACCTTCAAATATAAATTTCTTATCTCCAATCTGAACCTCATAAGGTTTTTTTATCTTCTTGCCAAAAGGTGCCATACAGTAGAGAGAATATTTTTCTGTAAAATCCTCCCACGCGGGAAATTCTTCGGGAGATAACTCCCACGGTGGAATTAGATCGTCTGTCTTATTTACTGCTGGAGGTGGATCACCTTTCCTCTCCTCCTGTTTTGGTGTCCCTTTTGAACCCTTCTCTTTTTCCTTTGCATAAGCGATTCCGGATAAAATAAGTAATGATATAAAGGCAATGAGAATCTTCTTCAAAATTCACCTCCCTGATGTGGCAATAAATCTTATTTATATTTGCCTCCAAAGTCAACTAATTTACGGCATGTCCTTTATCATAAATAAAAATTATAAATAAGAATTAGAAAACCTTTTTACTTTATTAGCTATCGATTTGATTAACCTTTATATTATATTTGCTATGGTCACATAATTAATTTTTAAAAACAATTCATCTCAACAAATATTTTTTTGTTTTACCTATTCCAGTTTTAATATAAATATATTTCTTCCCCAATTTGCCAGATATCCAATATTACCCGCAACTGCTATGTTGCTCTCATAAGTGTTAAATTTGTAATTTGCAAGCAGTTCAGGTCTTGTATCGTCACTGAAATCAAGGGCAAATACACCATTATCTATTTCACTTCCTGACATAACAATATTACCACAGGGGATAATCTTGTATAATATATTAGGTGTTTGCAATGAATTTCCTGTAATGACGGGGTTTATAGGATCTGCAAGAGACAGTTTTACCAGATTCATATATTCAGTCTCGTAAAAAAGCGAACTTCCAGTTATTGTAATATCTCTTATAAAATTATTTTCAATACCATTATAAGTATAAGTATTTAATAAATTCATTGAGTTTTTGTCGTAAATTTCAATGCCTTTTTTCATGTTATTAAAGTATAAATATTTTTTATTAATAACAAAGTATTTGTATCCATATCTAAAGTCTGGCCAATTAATAGTATCTGTAAGGATTGATTTTTCAAGTGTTCTACTTCTCGTATCAAGTACATCTATTCTACTGATTTCATTTTTATTATTTGTTGTGTTTGTATCTAATCCAATATAAATGTATGGCCAGTGCGGTATTGCATCAACTACTATCGCATTTGAAGGTTTGTATTTGTAAAATTGTACATTCTCAACATTGTCATTTACAGAGAAGACCCTTATTCCATCCTGGTTTGAAATATCATATAATATTCCGTCTCTGTATCCTGTCCTGTAAGAGGCTATTCCGTTATAATAACTGTAAAATTCAGGTAATGAACTAGGTCCATAAGTTGTATCAAGAATCTCAAATCCATTATCATTATTTGCCACTGCCAATTTATCTTTGAAAATAACTAAGTCATTTCCGCCATCATTATTATTTACTTCAGCGACGGGCTGTATATTTCTTGGCTTCGCAAGGGAATAAATTTTGAGTCCTGTGGAGCCCAAATAGTAATTGTAGTATGTAGAATAGAGAATATTATTGGTTACCTTTATATCATTCATGGCGATTGAATAATAGGGAGAATTCTGAGGGCTATTTGGATCTCTTAAATGTCCTGAATTATCAATAGGCATCTCATATTCAAACTTTCCTGTTCCTCCTTCTATTTTGAGTATTTTTATTCCTCCATTAGTGGAGATATACATATAGGGGCCGTATACATCCAGATTTAATGCTATATCGCTTACAGAGCTCTTGCTGATTTCAGTAAAGTTAGATGCGATGTATGAATAAATATTTACTGTTGTTCCATAGTTTAGATAAAGACTCTTCCCTGATACAAAAATCCCA
>JBBISZ010000158.1:0-6503 GCA_037441045.1 Deltaproteobacteria bacterium
GGTATGCTGCAACAGAGGGAAACTTCGCGATACCTGTTTCTTCCAAGAGAGATGATAATGTGCTTATTCCATATGGGCATTTTCTTGAGTTTGTCTCAGAGAGAGATAATAAGCCATATTTTATGTGGGAGTTAAAAAATGATGAGAAGTATAGAGTGATTATAACAGCGAGCAATGGTCTATATAGATACGATATAAATGATATAATTCAGGTTACTGATTTTTATGATCGAACACCAACAATAAAGTTCTTACATAAAGGTGGCAATGTTATTTCAATAACCGGAGAGAAGATTACAGAGTCACAGATTATTAAGGTGATGTCTGATATGGTAAATAACCATGGCTTGAAGATAAATGGTTTTTCAGTCGTTGTTGAACTGAATGAAACTCCTTCTTATGTGCTGGCTATTGAACCACAGGGGGAACTGAGTTCTGAAGAGAGGAAAGAGATACCAATAAGGTTTGATAAACTCCTGATGTTGGCAAATATAGAATATGAATCAAAAAGAAAGAGCCAGAGACTTGGTGAGGTCAAATTAATAGTTTTAAGACAGGGATTCTTTGAGAGATACAGAGCCCATCAGATTGCAAATGGCGCACCGGATGCCCATCTTAAACCTCCACATCTCACATCAAGTCAGGATATTTTAAAAATCCTTATGAGTGAGGAGGAGAATGAATTATGAGATTTTTTGGACGAGAGATACAGGCTGTTACATTTGATATGGATGGGACATTATATAATTCTGCAAGGCTTTTTATCAAATTACTTCCAGATATCTTAAGGAATAGAAAATTTATTTTTGAATATTATAAAGTAAGGGAGGAGATAAGGCGCGAGGAGTTTAGAGGGGATATAAGAGGAGAGGTAATAAATAGACTATCTCAAAGATTGATGATGAATACATTGGATTGTGAATATATGATAGATGAAACTATTTACAGGCTCTTTGCATCCAAGATAGACAGGAGGCTACTTTTTAAAGGAGTTAGAGATTTTATTAATATATTGAAAAAGAATGATGTTAAAATAGGTATTATATCTGACTTTCCAGTAGACGAGAAACTTTTGAGGCTTGGGCTTTATTTTGAGCCGTTAAGAGTGGTAATTAATACGGAGGATGTAGGGGCATTGAAGCCGTGTGTTGAACCATTTAAGAAAGCAGCGGAAATTTTTGAGGTTGAACCTGCCAAGATTCTGCATATTGGTGATAGGGAGAGGTCGGATGTGCTGGGTGCAAAGAGGGCAGGTTTTGTATCGGCAAGGATAATTAGAATAGGCAAAAGAAGATCTGATGCGGATATAATATTCAGAGATTATTCAGAACTTATGGTGTAGGAGGAAATATTATGGAGTTTTCAAAAATAGTAAATCTCAGAGAGAGTAAGAGGGCATTTAAGCCTGATAAAGTAAGTAAAGAGAAGATTTATAAAATTCTGAATACAGCCAGATGGTCACCCTCTGCAGCAAATATGCAGCCAGCAAGATTTCTGGTGCTGGATAATGAAGAAAGCATATCAAAATTGAAGCCTGCACTTATGGAGGGAAATTATTGGGCACTTAAAGCACCTGTTTTTGTTATAGTCTTTTCAAAACCTGAGTTGGACTATCAGAGTGATAACTTAAAGTATTATGCATTTGATTCAGGTCAGGCAGTAATGAGTCTACAGTATGCCGCAGTTGACAATGGACTTATGGCTCACCCTATGGCAGGATTTGAGGGCAAGAAAATTAAAGAGATATTTAATATTCCCGAGGATATGGATATAATGGTTGTGATTGCGATAGGGTACAAAGGGGATAGTAGTACCCTTGATGAGGTTACAAGGAAGAAGGATAGTAAGGAACGCACAAGAAAACCTCTATCTGAACTTGTATTTTTTAATGATATAGATACAGCATTTAATATTAATTCGTCAGGTGTTGAGGAGGAGTTTGAGACTGATGTAGATATAAGATTTAATGATATTGATCTGATTGGACATGTAAATAACGCTACATTTCTTACCTATTTTGAGGAGGCAAGGTGGAAGTTCTTTGCACTAATTTTTGGTAAAGAGAATATTACAAGGCTCAACTTTATAATTGCTTCAATCTCAATTGATTATATAAATCCAATATTTCCGCTTGATGAACCGGTTGTGAGAATGTGGATCAGTGATATCGGGAGGACAAGCTTTAAATTTAATTATAGGATTGAGACAAAAGATAAGTCAAGGCTCTTTGCAACAGGCTCATCCGTTCAGGTGTTTTATGATTATTCGGAGAATAGACCAATCAGAGTTCCAGATGAGTTTGTTGAAAAAGCCAGAAAATATATAGAGCGTTATGAGTAAACTCTAATATGAATAAATTAGCCTTTGCCTTTGATATGGATGGGACGCTAATTGATTCAAGGACTGACATTGTAAATTGTGTCAATTATGCTTTGAGACAATTTGATCTATCTGAACTCACTTATGAAAGAATAGTATCCTATGTGGGAAATGGTGCGAGGGTGTTGATGGAAAGGTGTCTCGGGGAGAATATCAACAAAATAGGTCTTGATGAGGCAGTCAGAGTATTCAGAGCATATTATCTTGAACATTGTCTGGATTACACTTTTTTATTTGATAAATTATATGATTGTATAAGCGATATAAAGAAGAGTGATTCTTTATTGTTTGTTATAACTAATAAGCCATCAGTTCATTCTGAAAAGATATTGAGGCATTTTAAGATTTATGACCTACTGGACGGATTATACTGTCAGGATACAATGAAAGCCTTAAAGCCTGATCCAGTTACAATTTTTGAACTCATAGATAGATTTACGATAAATCCTGAATATTTTTATATGATCGGTGACTCAAAAGTGGATATAGATTTTGCAAAATCAGGGGGGATAAAATCAATTATGGTAGGTTATGGTGGAGTTATTTCTTATGAAGAGTTTATAAATACCACATCCGATTATAAGGCTCTGACTGCAGATGAATTATATATATTGATTAAAGATATATTAGCAAGGTGACGGCAAAAAAAATTATTCTCTACCAGAATTGTAAAATAATGACAGAAATGCCATTCCTAAATAAAAAATCGTTAAGAACTATTTGACTAACAGATTTTTTTATAATAAATAAAGTGGGTTATGATTCTGGGATTGGACAGATATAACTTCCTGCGAATTTTCTCATATTTTCTTGTATTAGTCGCCCTTTCTCTGCCATTTATTCCGATTAGTGGAATCAAATTCTGGAATCTGGACTATCAGCTCTTTTTGATGTTTATGTTGATAACTCCATTGCTTCTCTTCCATTTCCCACGGAGTGAGTATTTTAGACCAATTGTAATGCTTGCATCTCTTGCCTTGTTTGGATTTTTACAGATGTCCTGTCCGAGGGTACCAAGGGCTATAGAGTTTATGATATCCGCTCTTGTTAATCATAGACCTGTGGCTATGTATACAATAAAAATAGGTGTTTTTATTATTACCGCTCTTTTGTTTTCAAGATTTTATTGTGTCTGGATCTGTCCAAAAGGGATTATTCAGGAGTATATATATAAGCCTGACTTCAAATTTGAAATGCCAGAGAAGATTGATAAATTACTTAAAAAAGTAAAATTTGTCCTTCTTTTTGTCCTTATTATTGCTACTTTATTTGGTGATTTTAAGTTATTTGAACATATCGGTCCCTTTCATATTCTTTTTAGTATGAGTGGTTCAGTAATAATGATAGTCTGGCTTGCGTTATGGTTAATCTTCTCTGTTTTTATAAGCCGTCCATACTGCAGGTATTTCTGTCCGGAGGGTGCGCTTCTGGGTCTAATAAACAGGTTGAGTATTTTAAGAGTAAGGGTACTGTATAATGGTGATTGTAACGGTTGCAAAAGGTGTGAAAGAGTATGTCCTGTAGATGCTATTCAAAATGTTGATAGGTGCAAAACTGCGATAGATGAATATGAGTGTATCGCCTGCAGGAACTGTGAGAAGGGCTGTCAGATGAATTGTGTGAGTTTTAAGTATGGAAACTTTTTGAAAAAGGATGCATCTTAAAATAGAAAGGAGTTTTTATGAAAAAATTCTTATCTTTTTCCATTGCGTTTTTTGGTTTGATGTTTCTTGTGAGATCTGTTGTTGCCTGCGAAATTACATTTGAGCAGGGAGAGAAGGTAAAGGCGGAGGATAAAAAGGCAAAGATTACTGCTGTTGTAAAGTGGGAACATAAAAAATGTGTCCTTGCCGATGATGATATCAATATCGATTATAAGGGTGTAAAGAAACTCAAAGAGGGTGGCTGGAAGAAGGAGAAGCCAGGCTTATTTAAGAATGAGATTGAGGTAGAACTGACCGCAAAAGAGGGTGAGATAAGAGTATGGAGGGAGTGTTCTAAAAAGGGAGTAAGTGAAGGAAAGATTAAAGTTTCAGAATAATTAAGTTGTATGAAAATTAAAAGTTTTGGCATTCTATCTGGTTTTTTTCTTCTGATATCTTTGGTATTGATTTTACAATGTAATGATGTTGCACTGGATCTTAATTATCAGAATCCCTGTTTTGAAAAGGATATTGTACCTCTTGTTAAAAGAGACTGTTCAAGATGTCATGAAAATGGTGAATATAGATTCAAAATTAGTGGAACAGGCAGGGACTATGAGACTATTATTTCCTATTGTGATACGACACAGCCAGAGAATAGCCTTTTCTTAAAATATGCCACAGGTAAAGGAACTGGTAAGAAGCACCCGAAAATATGGGAGGAGGGTTCAAAAGAGTATATTACTTTTTACAACTGGGTGGCACAAGGTGCAAAGGATGTCTGTATTGATCAGAGTCTTGGAGAGTGTCAGGATGATTCAGACTGTCAGGAGATCACCTGTGTATGTCCAGATCTGAGTGTGCTTACAGTGACTAAATGTTATATTGATGAAAATGGGTCTGGAACATGTGTAAATGATAATAATTGTTCAGAGGATAGGTTTGGAATATGTGCTGGAAATGATGCAGGATCCATTGATATTTATTCGGAAGATGTAAGGCAGGTAAGCGATATAGAAACAATAGATTCCGTTTCTGATGCTTCTGTTGTAGATACAGGTTTTGACTCTGGAACAAAGGATGTGGGAAGTGATGTAATAATTATTGATGCAGGTTTTGATACGGGGATAAAAGATACTGGATATGACGCCGATATAAGAGATATCGGCACAACTGATACTGGTTATGATAGTGGATATGATGCTGGACAGGATACCGGTATTTCTACTGTATCATTTTCAAAACAGATTGTTCCACTCATAAAGACTGATTGTAGGTCCTGCCATTATGCGGGTCAACACGGAATAAAACTTACTGGAACTGTGTCCGATTATTCAGAGGTAATGAGATATGTAGATATACAGGACCCGGAAGGCGCATATGGTTTCCTTTGGTGGGCAGCGGGCGGCGGAGGACATCCCAATAAATGGCCCAGAGGTGGTACAAAATATAATCTCTTCTTAAAATGGGTAAACGAAGGGGCAAAGAACATCTGATTATATGAGAAGACTACCTATTCTGATCTTGTTGTTTGTTGTTTCATATTTGCCTCAAGTGCTCTACAGCAGAGAGTGTCCATCAAAATTAAATGCGCATAACTTTGATATAACAGATACCCTTTCCATAGGGGCAGAGATAAGACTATTTTATCTTGGAGTTGATGTTGGTGAGAATCTGCCTGTCTCAGGTATAGAGACATTTGATAATAACTATTTTGGTGGACTGAGACTCTCAATGACATATTTTCCAATAACCGAGCTGTCTATTGTGCTTGAGGGTGAACTCAGATACAAAAATCCGGGCTGGGTTGTAAATGAAGGTTTTTCAGGAAGACCCTGGCAGGCATATCTTTCTTATGACTCTGAACATTTTTTTACTAACGCGGGGCTCCAGATAATGCAATTTGGTACTGCCGCTATTCTGGATGAGAGGTTTGTGGCATTTGAAGGAGGATACAAAAATAGTAGTTTTGAGATATCTGTCTTTGGAGGAATTACACACAACTGGCTATTGAGAAGTACATCAAACTGCCTCTGGGTTAGATATACCTCTCAGACTGAGGGATGGAAGACAATCTCGAGTGATTTTAAGAATTATGCTCTTGGTATCAAGGGTGGATTAAAATTACTTAAGCCGCATCAAATACAGGTCATTTATCTTTATTCACATCCTTCATTTGAAAATTTGAGGAGCAATGCGATTTCAATTTATGCAAAGGGCCCTATAATCAGGAAAAGGCTCTCATATATTTTTGAGCCTGTAATTATTTTAAGTAATGAAAGAGGAGTAGTTGGAAATTTTAATTATACTGTTTATGGTCTTGTATCGGAGTTGAGATTTCATTTGCCTGTATTTGAGAGAGAGCCACTCTTGACTGCAGGATATGCAACTGTCCTCAACGATGTTCCTCAGAACGCTATCAATCCTGTATTTGAAAATCTTAGCTGGGGATATCTTAAGAGATATGGACTTCATCAGGGT